>CAYPKH010000507.1:0-1514 GCA_964411245.1 uncultured Nitrospina sp. | reverse complement strand
TCCGGCCCGGGTGTGCATCCTTATAACGCGGAGCAGGCCTGTTTTTTTTATCCCGACCATCATCCAGGTTAAATTAAAACCATGATAGCCAGTCCCGATCAAATTTGCGCCGACATTCAGAGTGCTTTGGTAGAGTCCGGTTTGTACTCCGAACAACCGGACGACGGCGGGAACACCTGGCGCATCTCTCCGGATCCGTTTCACCTGTCGCCCAACGACGCGGCTTTTTTTCGGGACCTGGGCCAGCATCTGTTGAAATTCTATGGCGCCCTCAATCAACTGTATTTCGACAGCGTGAAGGGCCGGGTGCCGGAATGGGTGGCGGATTATCTGGACCGCGGCAAACCCTCCGACCTGATCGAATACAGCCGCATGAAGCGCTTCAAATCCCAGTTGCCGGGAATTATCCGACCCGATGTCATTGTCCAGGAAAATGGATTTGCGGTCACCGAGCTCGATGCGGTGCCGGGAGGTTTCGGCCTGACCGCCCGGCTGATGTCTCTGTACGAGCGGGAGGACCGCACCATCCTCGGCGCGGCGGAAGGCGGGATTCCCTCGCTGTTTTACCAGATGATGGAATCCGTGGCGGGGGAGAAGGGGGCCTCGGTCGCGATTGTCGTTTCCGATGAGGCCCGGGATTACTGGAGCGAGATGGTTCATCTAGTGGATGTTTTGAAAAAGCGGGGGTTACCGGTATATGGGGTGCATCCGCGGGAGATTCTGTTCAAGGAAGAGGGGCTGTTTGTGATGGATGCCGGCCGGCAGGTGGCGATCGATGCCGTGTACCGGTTTTACGAGCTGTTCGATCTGAAAAACGTCCCCAAAGCGGAATTGCTGATGTACAGCCACAAAAAGCGGCGGGTTCGGACCACCCCGCCCTACAAACCGCATCTGGAGGAAAAACTGAGTTTTGCCCTGTTGCACCATCCGGCCCTCGTTTCCTGGTGGGAAAAAGCCCTGGGGGTTGAAACCTTTGTCCTTCTGGCTCATCTAATTCCAAACACATGGGTGCTGGACAACCGGCCATTGCCACCTCATGGCGCGATTCCTAATCTGAAAGTCAGCGGGAACTACATCTATGATTGGCAGAACCTGTATTCCCTGACGCAGAAAGAGCGCGAGTTGGTGATCAAACCCTCGGGGTTTTCTCCCGAAGCGTGGGGTAGCCGGGGAGTGGTGGTGGGACACGACGTGTCCAGCGAAGATTGGGGCACCGCCCTCGACCGTGCGCTCGCGGAGTTTCCTCACCAGCCTTATATTTTGCAGGAGTTCCACAAAGGCAAGCGGATCGAAACCGCTTTCTGGAATTCCAAAACCCAGGCCATGGACACTATGGAGAGCCGGGTGCGGTTGACGCCCTATTATTTTGTGGTGGAGAACAATGCGCGGTTGGGTGGCATTCTGGCTACGTTGTGTCCGCACGACAAAAAGAAAATTCATGGCATGGTAGATGCAGTCATGGTGCCCTGCGCGACGGGGCGGGAAAGCAAAGTGTGAACGATGATGCAGCTTTA
>CAYPKH010000506.1:0-1515 GCA_964411245.1 uncultured Nitrospina sp. | reverse complement strand
TATCCAGAGTGTACAACGTAGCGTACGTCCATGACGACTTGTGTGTTGCAGAAAAAGGGTGTCGGCTCTGTATCATGTATTGCCCCGAGGCGGATACCATTATGCTGAACACCAAAACGATGAAAGCGGTAGTGGTGATCCCACGGTGCAAGGGGTGTGACCTCTGCAAGGTGGTCTGCAGTACCCATAACGCCATCTCCATGCATCCGGTCAACCAGAGCACCGGTGAGATCATTATGGATGCAAAAGAAGGCGAAGCCGCAGGATTGGGCCAGGCCTATGCCGGATAAGCTCCTTCATGAAAAATTCAACCCATGGCTTGCGCCATGGGTTATTTTTTTTTCATAGCATATCGGTAAATCGGGAAGTACGTCCCGACTTTTCAACTTTTGAAGAGGATCATGATTATGGTCGATACGATTGCCAGAGAAATAGACTGCATTCTCTGTCAGGAACGGTTCAGTCCCGTTATTGAGCCGGAAGAAGACCAAACGTCTTACGATATCTACTGCACTTCCTGCGTCAAATGGGTCCGGATCGGGAAGTCCGACCCGGCACGCACCACTCTCCGGACAATCCTGCAATTGGAGGGAGAACCGTTGGCGCTGGCGATTCAGAATTACCTCGCCCCGTGCCCCTGCGGTCAGGAGTTCAGCCACGATTCCGGCAAACGATGCCCCGCTTGTATTCATAAGATCAAAAGAGAAACTCACATCAGCTACGCTTCCAGCGAGTTCCACTGCATCTGGAACATCGAAAAACTCAAAGAGATCGAAGGCAAAGTTTTCGAATACATTCTGGACCGGCTGGACTCGGAAGAGGAAAACCTCAACCAGCTGATCGAACGTTTCGAGAACGGAGAAATTGATCCCGGACCCTATATGGAAGGTGTGGAAAATATCCAAATCCGCGAAGCCACCGAGGTGGCCGCCGTCAAAACCTGGGCCATGCTGGTCGGACCGAAAATGGCTTTCCCGGGCGCTGAGGAACACGGGCTGGCGGTTCACTACGGGTCCCGCATCCTGGTGAGCATTGCCACCGGTCTGGAGATGGGATACGGCACCTCCATCCTGACCACTCTTTCCAGGGAAGAAAAGAATCTGGACGGCCCGGCGAGAAAGGAAATTCAAACCTTTATCAAAAAAATCGGGGGTGGTTTTTAGGGCTCCCCGCCACTTTTTCCGAACCCTTTTGTGATTGAGGGAATCTTAATCACGAAAGTATCATAGTTCTCCCTCTGTTTAGCTCAACGCCCCGGAAACGGGGCGTTTTTTTATGCCTTATACCGTTATTAATCCTTGGTTTCCCTCACCTGGATGCGTATCTCCGCCCCGTTGGCCCGTATTTCCGGAATGTACATGGCGTGACCCAGCACCGGCAGGGCATGGAACCGGCCCGGCACCTCGGCGCGCAGGGTGTAGCGAATCTCCCACACCCCCTGCGGCAGTTGGTCGATAAACAGCACCACCTTGCGGTCGCGCAACTCCTGGTACACCCACCGGCTGCGCCCCGTAT
>CAYPKH010000505.1:0-1516 GCA_964411245.1 uncultured Nitrospina sp. | reverse complement strand
GGCGGATAATTCTCTCCCTGCTGCACCAGTTTGAGCAAACCGAGCGGTGGTCGGCAGATGAAATCCAAGCCGGCCAATTCCGTCAGCTTGGGCGGGTTCTTACCCATGCTTCGAATACAGTTCCCTATTACCGGGAAAGGTTGAAAGAATGGGGGATTAAAAGCCCGGAAAAAATAACCTCGGAGGAATGGCGAGAACTGCCGTGGCTCCGGCGTCAGGACATTCAGGCCGCGGGCGATGAACTTCACAGCGAGTCCGTTCCCCGAGGACATGGCCGGGTTTCTGAAACCCACACTTCGGGAACCACGGGCCAGCCGATCCGAGTGTTAAAAACGGGGCTAAGCAGCATGTTCTGGTCCGCGTTCACAATTCGCGACCACCTTTGGCATAAGCGGAATTTAAAAGGAAAGCTTGCCGCCATCCGCCGTTCCGAAAAAGGCAAGGACCCTTATCCCGAAGGTTTTAAAATGCCGCAATGGGGGACGACCAATCTCGTTTTTGAAACCGGCCCCTTAGTAAGCCTGAATATCAATTGCACCATCGAGGAACAGGTCGATTGGCTGCAACGCGAAAACCCGGACTACCTATTAACCCATCCGACAAACGTTTACCGGCTGGCGTCGTACTGTAAGGAGCAGGGCATACGCTTCCCCAACCTTCGTCAGGTGCAGACACTGTCTGAGACATTGCGCCCGGAAGTCCGTGACGCCTGCCGGGCCGCCTGGGGCGTGGATGTGGCGGATATGTATACAGGCCGCGAAGTGGGTTATCTGGCGCTGCAATGTCCGGAGCATGACCACTATCATATTCAGGCGGAAGGGGATTACGTCGAGATTCTGGACAGCGACGGAGATGCTTGCCCGCCGGGAGAAGTCGGCAATGTCGTGGTGACTCCCCTGCATAATTTTGCCATGCCGTTGATCCGTTATGAAATCGGCGATTATGCGGAGGTTGGCGAACCCTGCCCCTGTGGGCGAGGCCTGCCGGTCATCAACCGTATCCTTGGGCGTGAACAGGATATGGTGACCTTGCCAAACGGCGAGAAGCGCTGGACCCTTCTGAGTTCGGGGAACATCGAGGCTTTTTTAAAAATTGCCCCGGTTCGCCAGTATCAATTCGTGCAAAAAAACCTGCATACCATTGAAGCCCGCCTTGCTGTTGCGCGGGAACTTACGGACATTGAAAAAGAGAAGCTCGTCGAATGGATCGTCAACAAACTCGATTACCCGTTCACGGTGGAATTCTCATTCGTGGACGAAATTCCCCGGTCTCCCTCCGGTAAATACCAGGATTTCATATCAGAAATCGATGCGATTCCCGAACCGCTTCCGCCAATCGATGCCTAACGGTGACGGGATCAATCGGCGGTGTCGGATTCGGTTTCGGACTCAGGCGCTTTGCTGAAATGCGCCCAGCGGCGCATCCCGCCACGGTTTTCCAGGAAATTGACCAGCCCCGAGACGGCCTTGCGGTCGAGCTTGGTACCGGTTTCCTCCATCAGGATGTCGGCGGCTTT
>CAYPKH010000504.1:0-1521 GCA_964411245.1 uncultured Nitrospina sp. | reverse complement strand
CCTACGCCCGCAGTATTTGTTTTGATTCCTTCAAACCACAGGTGAGCTATGGGTTGTTTTCTTGTATTGAATGCATACGCCGGCGAGAACCAGGAAACCGCCGCGAAAAAACTGGCCTTGATGTTTCGCATGGCGCCTCAGCAGGCCCAGTCCATTATCGACAAAGTGTCCAAGGGCCAGGTGTGGCGTTTTCAGAAAGAGGTTTCCGATCAGCAGGCGGTGGTTGCGGAAAATTATCTGAAGGCCATTGGCTTTCAGGTCGAACGTTCCGGGCAAGCGCAGGAAGAGACCTACGAGATCGCCGAAACGGTGGATTTGAATGACGACTCCGACATGACCGTGGCGCCCGTAGCCGAGGTATCTTCCGGAGAGAAACCCCAACCCCAACGAGCCCTCCAAACAAGCTCATCGAAGGCGCTGGCCGCCCAGTCTCCTTCCGGGAAATCCCTGCATTTTGGATTTCACGGTACCGGCGGCGGGCTGTTCAAAATCCAGGTGGTGAACTGGATCTTGAGCATGGTGACCTTTGGGATCTACTATTTCTGGGCCAAAACCAACGAGCGCCGTTTCCTGTGGGAACAGACGTCTTTTACCGGGGACCGCTTTTTTTATCATGGCACCGGTAAGGAATTGTTCAAAGGCATGATGATTTTCAACCTGCTCTTCATCGCTCTGGTCGCCGGCCTGGCCGTGGTTGAAAAAATGTTTGGGCCGCAAATGGCAGGCGTGGTGAACGGCGTTCTGGTGCTGGCCATCTTGGTGGCGATTCCGGCGATCCTGGTGGGCGCGTATCGCTACCGGCTGTCCCGGACGGCGTGGCGCGGCATTCGGTTTTCATTCCGCGGGTCCCGTAAGGAGGCCATCGGCCTGTACGTGAAGGGGTTCCTTCTGACTTTATTCACCCTGGGTTTGTACTGGCCCTACTTCGCCATCGCTAAACGCACCTTCTGGATGCGCAATTCCCATTTCGGCAACCAGAGCGTTCAGTACGAGGGTGACGGCAAGGATATTTTCACTCAGTTCATGATTTCCATTCTTCTGGTTCCCCTGACGTTCGGGATATACTGGTTCTGGTACCAGGCCTTTCTTGCGCGTTACAATTGGAGTCGAACCCGGTTTGCCGGGGGCAACTTCAATTTCGGCGCCACCGGCGGGCAGATGCTCACCCTCAACCTGGTGAATATGCTTCTGCTGGTGGTCACCCTGGGGCTGGCCTATCCCTGGGTCGTGGTGCGCAACCTGAATTTTGTAACGCAACATCTCACGATTGACACCAACATGCGGTTGGACAAGGTGGTGCAGGATGCGAAACAGAGTGGCGCCCTGGCGGAAGGAGCCGCCGACGGAATGGACATCGACATGGATTTCGGAATTTAACCTGTCCATCGCTTACAGGTCCAGATGCCTCCTTCCCTGATGGAGTTTGAAGGTTTCTACTATGACGGGAAAAGCCCCACACGGCATCCCGTCAAGCTTCGTCTCAATCCCCAGCACCTGCACCTGATATTCCCGGACAAACCT
>CAYPKH010000503.1:0-1522 GCA_964411245.1 uncultured Nitrospina sp. | reverse complement strand
TCGGCGCGATGTTGCCGACCCATGGCGGCGCCGGACTGGGCCCGGTTGCTTACGGTCTGATGATGATGGAACTGGAGCGGGGCGACAGCGGCATCCGCAGTTTCGCGTCCGTCCAAAACGGACTGGTGATTTATCCCATCAACCGCTTTGGGTCCGAGGCGCAAAAGGATCAATGGCTTCCCGGCCTGGTCAGCGGCGACGAGGTGGGGTGTTTCGGATTGACGGAACCCGATTTCGGGTCCGATCCCGCCGGGATGAAAACCACCGCCGTCAAGGCCGGCAATGAATACGTCCTGAACGGGTCCAAGATGTGGATCACCAACTCCGACATATCGGATTATGTCCTCATCTGGGCTTATCTGGACGGCGTGGCGCGGGCGTTTTTGGTGGACGCGGGAACGCCGGGCATGCTCCTGCAACCCATCCGTCACAAGTTTTCGATGCGCGCTTCCGACACCGGCGAAATTCATTTGAACGACTGCCGGGTTCCGGCCGACCATATTCTGCCCGGAGCTGAAGGCATGACCGCCGCTTACGCCTGTCTCAATCAGGCGCGCTACAGCATCGCGTGGGGCGTTCTGGGAGCGGCCATCGCCTGTTACAACGAAGCGCTGGAGTACTCGAAGACGCGCATCATGTTCGACAAACCCATCGGATCGTTCCAGCTGGTCCAGGAAAAACTGGCCGACATGCTGACCGACATCACCTGCGGTCAACTGCTGTGCCTGCAGTTAGGCCGGTTGATGGAAAAGAATCAGCACGACTATACTCAGATTTCGCTGGCAAAACGCAACAACGTGCGCGTGGCGTTGGATGTGGCGCGCAAGGCGCGGGATATTCTCGGCGCGTCCGGCATCAGTGTCGAGTACCAGACGATGCGGCATATGCTGAATCTGGAAAGTGTCATCACTTATGAGGGCACCGATTCCATTCACACGCTGATCCTTGGCAAAAAGATCACTGGACTTGATGCCTTCAGTTAAGGGAAGTTCTGCCCGATCAGAAAGCCCAGGCGATTAAAAGTCTTCAGGAAAAAGGCCGGGTGGTCGCGATGGCCGGAGATGGTGTCAATGATGCCCCGGCATTGGCGCAGGCTCAAGTGGGGATAGCAATGGGGACCGGAACGGATGTCGCGATGGAGAATGCAGGCGTGACCTTAGTAAAAGGAGACTTGCGGGGCATCATCCGGGCGATGCAGTTGCGTGGGGCAACCATGAGGAATATCAAGCAAAACCTGTTTTTCGCCTTTTTCTACAATGCGCTCGGTGTTCCACTTGCGGCGGGGATTCTTTATCCGCTGTTCGAGATTCTATTGAACCCCATGATTACAGCCGCAGCCATGAGTTTGAGTTCCGTTTCAGTGATTGGGAACGCCCTGAGGCTTCGAAGCGTAGAATTGGGGTAAAATAAAGGATTGATTTCTATTTAAATAAAGCTCTTAATACCGATCCCTTCAGATTACCTGTAGTTACTCATTTTATGTCGATTGGGCAGGGCCATGAGCAAAGTCCTAGAAGAAAAG
>CAYPKH010000502.1:0-1539 GCA_964411245.1 uncultured Nitrospina sp. | reverse complement strand
ATCTGGTATTCAAAATCGCAGGCCAACTGCAATTCACTCAGACGTTCGTTCCATTCGCGTTTGAAGTTGTCCAGATTTTCCATGTTGGGTTTTTTCTTCATCAGGCTGACCTCTTTGAACACGGGCTTGACGAGGCTTTTGTGGATATCCTGAACCACGCTGCGCAGACGGATAATACAGTCTTTAGTGACCAGCTCGCGGGTCACGCCGTCCACTTTTTCCAACAGGCGCAGGAAACCCTGGATGGTAGTCAGATGTTTGAGATAACTTTCCGCCAGCTTATGGTTGTATTTCAAACCGCAGTCAATGTACCCGGCCATCAGATATACGCCCACATCATGGTCGAACTGCACCGAGAGGGTGATGAGTTTCTCGAGGTAATCGACCTCGCGAAGGTCCTCATCCTCCTCCTCGCCTTCCTCCAACTCCTTGGCGGCCTTGGCTTTCTCAGCTTGCAGCTCTTTTTTGATTTTGTCCAGTTCCGAAAGGTCCCCGATGGGGTCTTCGGTTCTCTGACTTTGGCTTTCTTCAGTAGCCCCTTCGGGGTTCTCTACTTCTTCTTCGGTGTTGGTTTCTTGGTTACTCTTGGTTTCTTGGTCACTCAATGCATTTCTCCTTCAAAAAACGGTCAAACCCCGGAGTGCTTCCGTAAATATACTCAAAATTAACGGTTTAGACGGATTTTTATGGAATCTGGCAAATTATATATGTTTATGAACAGAGGTGTCAAGACAATAAGACCCGGGGATTTCACCGGTTTTTCACAATGGGGTTCCATGTAAAACCCTTTACTTCACAAATCCTTAGGCCCTGTCCTCCGGAGCGCCAAATAGGCCCGTCCCCAATCCCGCGATTGACAGGTAACCGGCCCCTCTACTATGATGAAGGTCATAAATTCACTTATTTAGCCGATTGTTCTGTTATGAAATCCGCTTTGATATTTCCACCGCAATGGTTTCCCAGCCAGCCGTACCTGGCGTTGCCCACGCTTTCGGCCTACCTGCAGCACCACGGCCACGAGGTGGATCAATTCGATTTCAATATAGAAAGTTACGACATTTTTTTCAGCCGCAGCTATTTGGAAGAGTGTCTGGAGATCATCCGCGGGCGGCTTAACCAGCCGGCCTATACCCCACAGGACAACGAGATCAAATCGGTGTACCGGGAAATCCTGGGCGACACTGATTATCTGGAGTCCGTCCTTTCCGGCGTGGAGGAGGCGAAGGAAGCGCTGCGCAACGAGGACTCGTTTTTCCAGTTCCCGGTTTACAAGCGAGCCTACACCACTCTGAAGGTGGCGATGAAGCTGGTCTCCTACGCGCATTACCCCACCAAGGTAGACCTGGAATCGTATTTCATGCAGGACAATCCGGAGGAATACCTGGAGGGCATCCTGCGGGCCACGGCGGACCGGATCACCAACCCGTACCTTACCCTGTTTGAAAAGCGGATCGTGCCCCGGGTGAACTGGAACGAGTACGGTCTGGCGGGGATTTCGATCATTCATGTCGGGCAGATGATCCCCGGGCTGACCCTGGC
>CAYPKH010000501.1:0-1560 GCA_964411245.1 uncultured Nitrospina sp. | reverse complement strand
TTGGTTAAAGACGCGCAGAAGGAGTCGATGGTTTGAATTTTCAGCCGCTGAGGATTGTCCCGGATGCGCCAGCCCTGTAGTTCGTCCTGCGCCAGGGCCTGCCGTGCGAGGTGCCAGGTGACTTTTTCATGCGGCTTCTCCGGCGGAGTGCCGTCGCGGGCACTCTCCAGAGCCTGAAGCACACGGTTTTTCATTTCACCCGCGGCCTTGCGGGTGAAGGTCATCGCCAGAATCTGTTCCGGGCGTTGCACATGCGCCAGTAGTTTCAGGGTGCGCTGGATCAACAATTCAGTTTTGCCGGACCCGGCGGGCGCCTGCACGATGTAGGAGGCCGTAATGTCGAGAGCCTCCTGGCGGGCCTGTTGGTCTGTGACCGAAGCCTTCATTCCTCTTCTCCGTTGGCGGAAGTCAACAACTCCGTTTTCCGGCAAAACGTTACCTGATCGCAATGCCTGCAAGTGTCCTTCACATGCACGGGTGCGACCTTGAGGCGGCCTTTCAGAAATTCGCCGGCCAGGTCGTTCAATCCCCGTTTCCAGAAAGCCAGCAGATCATTCCAGGTTTCCAGGTCCGAATTTTCTTTGGAGAGGTTGGATCCCATTTTCGGGATGATATTTTCTTCGCAGGACAAACCGCGGTATCGGGAATCGCCCTTGCGGATATGGGCGAAGGCGATGGCATCCGCCTTGACTTCCAGAGAATACAGAGGCAGTTGCGGATCTTCGATTCGTTCTCCAAACCATTTTTTTAGATTCTGGACGTGGCCGGTTTTGTAATCGATTAAAATGGTTTTCCCATCCAGAGTTTGATCGATCCGGTCGACCTTGAGTTTTAAAGACAGGCCATCCAATTGGATTATTTTCTCGCTTTCCGTATCCAGAACCTCAAAGGGGCTTCGTTCACGTTCGTATTCCATCCATTGGTGAATCAGTGTGGTCAAGCGTTCGCGTTCAAGTTCAAAAAATGCCTTTTGCCTTTTAGTATCCAATTTGAAAAGCTGCATTCCCTGTTCAACACAACCGGCTATTAGGTCAGTGAGTTTTTTCGATTTCTCCAGATCGTGCAGGCGCTCACTGGTTCGGACCTGTGTCCATAAGAGCTCCATGATTTTATGAATCAGCTTGCCCTGGAGAGAAGCATCCATATCCAATTCCGCGAATTCTTTTTGTTGCGACGCCAGGCGATGCACCGCGAAAGCCCGGAACGGGCACTCGGCCTGGTTTTTGAGAAGGCTGTAGCCTCCCTTGATAAATTTCTTTTCCTCCGCAGATACCGGAATCGGGAAATAATCTTCGACGCGTTCCAGTTGGACCGCAAAGCCCGGATGGTCCAGGAGTCTGCTGGACGAATCGCTTTGAATGGTATTGTGCTCCGCCAGCCTGGGCGGCAATAAGGGACTGGGAACCCTTTCCGATTCCCCTTGCCAGGCCGGATAACTGAACACCAGATGATCGCAGGCGTGGGCCAGGCGGAACAGGACCTGTTCGGTAAATAACAATTCCCGAGCCGCCGTCGAATGTGGCCGCTGGTCGCGTGGCTGGTGGCTGGGGACGGGTAGAA
>CAYPKH010000500.1:0-1593 GCA_964411245.1 uncultured Nitrospina sp. | reverse complement strand
TGGTCAGAGAGTTCATTGCTACGGGTGCGGCGGACGATCTCCCGCCTAAGCACCGATAATTCAAAGAGCTAGTAAATTTCCGAGTTCCAGTTTGTCCGTATTAGACTGAATATGTCAGGGAATTTACTTCAATGTAACTTCAACTCTGCCAGGGAGGCATACGAAACAAATAGAATCCTTTCACGTATTGTTTCGTTACTTAAAACGGTGGCTTCGGCCACCGTATTTTTTGTTCTCAAAGAGCCGATGGCTCGTGGCGTCCCGCTAAGGGAGACTAATTGATTCCACGTCCAGAACTCCTGTCGAAGATCGGTAACTTAATGCCAACTTTGCGCAAGTGTCTGCCAATGGTTGCTATATTGGGGATGTCAGTAGCGTCTGTATCATGGGCAGACGTCGGCATCTTACTGCCGGTGGGGCCGATACCCGACATACGCGACGATGATCTAAAACTCAAACTGGAAAAACGGAACTGGGTCGTTGTCCCGATCCCAACGTCCGATCCGACTCTGGATACCGGATTGGTGCTGGGCGGGGCGTATTTCTACTCACAGACCGAGGAGCAGAAGAAAGTACAGCCACCATCTGTGACCATGGCGGCAAGCTTTTATTCGAGCAACGAGAGCAGCGCTTTTGCTATCGCCCACCAAAACTACCTGGGTGAGGATAAATGGCGTATCGGCGGCGTATTCGGGCATGTCGACGTCAAGTTGGATCTGCTGACGCGGGGAACAGGTGGCAGCGGACTTTCGATCGACTGGCTCGTCAAAGGAGAACTTTTCGCAGCAAGCGTTTCCCGGAAAATAGCGAGTAAATGGTATGTTGGTGTCTTTGGCCGCTACATTGACATGAATCAGACCCTCGGAATTAGTGGGCCGGGTTTCGAATTCAACATCGATGCGGAAATTGTATCCTTGGGTCTCGGCATCAATATGGAATATGACAACCGTGATAATCCGCTCAACAGCTACACGGGCAACAGATTCAAGGTCAGTGTTCTGACGGCCAGCAAGGGCCTAGGCAGCGACGACACTTATCAATCCTATAATGCAAGCTACACTTCCTATCATTCGGTTTCCCCGTCTGTTGTGTTGGCCTGGGAAGCACAAGCGTGTAGCAAATCGGACAAGCCGCCACTTTGGGATGCGTGCCGTGTGGACTTGCGCGGCTTCTCTGCCCTTAATTACCTTGGTCGGACTTCCGCATCTCTGCAGGTTGAAGCACGATGGCGATTTCACGGTAAATGGGGAGCTGTCGCTTTTGTGGGCGGTGGCTACTACAAAAACGCTTTTAACGAGATACGCGACCGCAAACTTATTCCGAGTTATGGTATCGGACTACGATTCATGGTGCTCGAATCGCAGCGAATCAATATGCGACTTGACTACGGAAGATCAAACGATAGTGACGCCGTCTATTTGTCGGTCGGCGAGGCTTTTTGAATTTGTCTGAGGAGACGGAAATAAGAGAACCTTATTTTTAGCTTTGTCTTTTTGCCTTCAAGACTGGCCGGGTGGGCTACGTGACCGCTAGGACATCATTCTACAAATGTTTACGAGTTGCCCGCTGCAGAGTTGAAAACCGTTACAAAAC
>CAYPKH010000499.1:0-1595 GCA_964411245.1 uncultured Nitrospina sp. | reverse complement strand
TGGTTCAGGATATGGGTGCTGTCCGGTGGATGCATGCCGGGGCTCCGAGGGTCAGGGCAGTGTGGTCGTCGGCGCCCTTCGGGAGTTGAATAAAAAAGTTTACAATCAACGGTTATCGGCCTACCATAACCGCATGGTCACGGTGGAATGTTATTCAGGTTATCGCGTCAACGAACGGCCGATGACTTTTACCTTAAGCGAGTGCGATTATACGCGTTTGTTCCGGGTTCAGGAAGTCCTCGACCAGTGGTTCGGCGAGACCGCGGACTATTTCAAGGTCAAAGCCGACGACGAGAACATCTACCTGCTGAAATACGACAGTGGTCAGGACGCCTGGGACCTGATCTTTTATCAGGACCCGCGCCGCCTTAAGGCGGTCCGGCCCCCCGTGCCGGAGGCCACACCGCCGCCTGTTCTCAAGGGAACGGGGAGCCAACGGTCGATCCCGATTCATTAAACCCGATCCGGCAGACGTTCTGTAAACCCTCGGCCCGCTCCGGTGGGGAATGTCATCCACGCTCAGTTCATGAACCCGACCGCCCATTCCCTTCAGAAATACGCCGGCCACCGGCAGAAAATGATCGAAGAGATCATTGACCGCGGCATCAAGGACCTGCGGGTGATCGAGGCGATGAGCCGGGTGCCGCGCCATTTGTTCGTGCGCGATTCGTTTCACCACAAAGCCTACGGCGACCATCCATTGCCCATTGGCGAAAGCCAGACCATCTCGCAACCCTACGTAGTGGCCGCCATGTCCCAGGCCCTGCAGTTGACGGGCGAGGAACGGGTGCTGGAAATCGGCACCGGCTCCGGTTACCAGACCGCCATCCTGTCCGAATTGGCGGCGCAGGTGTTCACCATCGAGCGGGTGAAAGCGCTCGGCCGCCAGGCCAAACAAATGCTGGACCGCCTGGGGTACACTCACATCAACTACAAAATATTCGACGGCACCTACGGCTGGCGGGAGCTGGGTCCGTACGACGCGGTACTGATCACCGCCGCCGGTCCCGAAGTGCCCCAGGCACTGGTCGAACAGGTGAAAGACGGCGGCAGGATTGTTGCGCCCATCGGTGATGAACAGTGCCAGGAACTGATGCTCTACACCAAACGCGGCAAACGGCTCCGTCCAAAACGGATGGGCAATTGCTTTTTTGTTCCGCTGATCGGCAAATACGGCGTGGCCGGGGGGGAATAAAACCCGGCCGCCACGGGTCATTAGTACAATAGAGTTCGGAATTGCATCCAGGAGGTTCGAACGGTGTTTTCACGAATCAAAACAGAAGGGGATTATGTTTTCGGGCCGGGCATCAAGTCCCGCTACAATTATGACTACGCGTCGTTGTCGGACACCATGAACGACGCCTATTGCTCCCAGCTCCACCGCAAGCTGGAGGACTGGCAGAAACAGCACGGCCAGTTCGATGTGGTGGTGGGCATCGAAACCGAGGGCATCCGCATCGGCTACCGGCTGGCGCAGATGATGGACCTGCCGTTTCACATCATGCCGCACAAACGGACCGAGCTCGACCAGTTGGGCCTCCCCCCACTGCCCGCCGATACGCACTGGTTGATCGTTGACGACATCGTTACCACCG
>CAYPKH010000498.1:0-1597 GCA_964411245.1 uncultured Nitrospina sp. | reverse complement strand
TAAAGGTATCCATTTTTTTGATTTCTTTATGGTCGATATAGTCTTCGGGCTGAAATCCCTGGACTTCACCGGCGATTGTGACGGGAAAATCTTCATGGAGATGAAACCGCGTAATACGCCGGATCCCCGACTTCCCTTCGCAAACGGCGTCCCAATTGGCCTTCACCCCGATCCCCAGGGGTGACACCATGCCCAACCCTGTAACCACCACTCGTCTTGACATACAAAATTCCTGGACGGGTTACACAGCTTAATTGGTGTGTTTGTTGATGTAATTCACCGCATTTTCGACGGTCGCGATTTTCTCGGCGTCTTCATCCGGGATTTCGATTTCGAAGGCTTCTTCCAAAGCCATCACCAATTCCACGATATCCAGAGAATCGGCTCCCAGATCGTCAATAAACACCGCGGGTCCTGTGACCTGCTTTTCATCTACACCCAGTTGATCCACAATAATTTCTTTTACTTTTTCTTCCACAGACATAATTTAAAAGCTCCTCAAAGATGTCACATTAACATCCCACCATTAACACTGAGAACCTGGCCAGTCACATAACTGGCCCGATCCGAAACAAGAAATGAAACACAGTTGGCAATATCCTCGGGAAGACCCAACCGAGCCAGCGGGATTTGCTCGATGAGCCGTTCTCGAACCTTCTCATCCAAAACCTGGGTCATGGCCGTATCGATAAAACCCGGCGCGATGGCATTCACCCGAATTCCGCGCGACGCCACTTCCCGGGCCGTGGTCTTGGTAAGTCCAATCAATCCCGCCTTGGATGCAGAGTAATTGGCCTGCCCTGCATTTCCCATCAAACCCACGATGGAAGCAATATTCACGATCGAGCCGCTTTTTTGCTTCATCATCTGCTTGACCGCCTGCTGGGTGCACAGGAAGGAACCCTTGAGATTGATCGAAAGCACCTGATCCCAATCCGCTTCCTTCATACGCATCACCAACCCGTCGCGGGTGATCCCGGCATTATTTACCAGGATGTCTATTAGTTTAAATTCTTTGGAGATAGAATCAAAAGTTTTTTGAACCCCGTCGGCGTCGGTCACGTTCAATTCCACGGCGGAAGCCGAACCGCCATTGTCCTTGATTTCCGCCGCCGAAACCTGAGCACCTTCCAAATTCACGTCTCCCAGAATCACATGAGCGCCCTGGCGCGCCAGTTCCTCACCCACGATTTTTCCGATGCCTTGAGCTCCGCCCGTCACCACGGCAACTTTATCTTTAAGTTCCATAACTTAGGGCTCATCCTCTCAAGGCCGCCACGGTCTGCTCCAGGGACTTCGGGTCGCTCACCTGGTAACAGCTGACGTTTTTGTTAAACCGCTTCATCAGTCCGGACAACACCTTGCCTGACCCGATCTCCACCATCACTTCGATTCCCTGGGCAACCAGGTACTGCATCGTTTCCAGCCAGCGGACCGGCGAGCAAACCTGCCGCACCAACGCCTGCCGAGCATCGCTGCCCCGGGTGAGGGCCTTAGCCTCGACATTGGAAATGACCGGTACCTTCAAATCCTCAAACGCGATTTGCTCCAATTCACTCTGAAGCTTGATTTCCGCGGGCTTCATCAAAGCGCAGTG
>CAYPKH010000497.1:0-1599 GCA_964411245.1 uncultured Nitrospina sp. | reverse complement strand
TCCCGCCGGGTTTCGCACGCATATCGTGGTCTGCCTGGGAGCGGCCATGATGATCGTGGGCGCGGAATACTACCAGAACCACGTCAACCCGGACACCGTGTTCGATCCCAACCGCATGGCCGCCGGCATCATTACCGGAATCGGCTTTTTGGGGGCCGGGGCCATCATGCGGGATGAGAATGTCGTGCGCGGGCTTACCACCGCCGGTTGTATCTGGTTTGTCGCCGGGTTGGGAATTATCATCGGCAAGGGGCTGTTCCCTCTGGCGTTGTGGGGTACCCTGCTGGTGTTCATCATGCTGGTGTTTTTCCGGTACGTGGAAAGCTGGATGCCGGTGGAAAATTACGGGGAATTGACGATTCGGATGAGCCTGGAAAATTACGAGGCGATTAAAGGCCGATGCGCGGGAATCATCCGGGACAACGGTTTTCGGATTCAGGAAACCCGCTACCGGGTGGACCGGGTCAATAACGAAGTGCAAATGGATTTCGTATTGACCTACAGCAAGGGCAAAGATCGGGAGGGAATGCTGATGGCCCTCTCCGGACAGGAAGGAATCCGGGAGGTCAGCGGCTGATCTTTGATATCCGGGGCGGTTCAGGCGGCCTGTTTGACGGCCTCTCCTTTAATCACTTCACCGGTGAAGTATTCATTGTTACGATTGGGATACAGACGGGCCACCTGGAGGTTGGTCGCCAATCCCAGAGCTTTCAAGAGGGAAATCGTCCACCAGGTCATATCCACTTCCCAGGGCCTCAACCCGTGGCGCGCGGATTTCGGAAACGCGTGATGGTTGTTGTGCCAACCTTCGCCGAAAGCGAGCAGGCCCACCCACCAGCAGTTGGTGGAAAGGTCATTTTTCAGTTTCACGTTTTTGTAACCGAAGGTGTGAGCGGCGCTGTTGACCAGCCAAGTCTGATGGTAGACCAGGACCACTCGCAGGAAAATTCCCCAGATCACCCAGGGGAGTCCGCCGATCGCGAACAGGATCAAGCCGAAGACCACCTGTATTGAAATAAAACGTTTTTCCAGGAAAACATAAAAGGGGTCATCCAATAGGTCTTTCGCGTAGCGATTGATCCGGAATGGATTGTCGTGTTGCGGGTGTTTGTAAGTCATCCAGCCCATATGGGACCACCAGAAACCCTTTCTGGCGCTGTGGGGGTCCTGATCGGTGTCGGAACTGGCGTGGTGCATCCGGTGCTGTGCCACCCATTTGATGGGACCGTTCTCGAGGGCCAATGTGCCGATAAAAACGAAACAGTAACCCAGCCATTTGGGCAACTCCAGACTGCGATGGGTCAGATAGCGATGAAAACCCAGGCAAATACCGAGGGAGGCGGTCATCCAATTGAGGACCAGCATCAGGGCAACGGCACTCCACGAAAATGCGAAAGGAAAAAACGCCAGCAAGGCGAGTGCATGGAAAATCGCGAAATACCAGACCATGCCTGAGGAAAATTGTGATTTGGGGGTGAACGCTTTAATTTGACCCATGGTCATCCTCTTAAAAAATAAAGTTTTTTCTTTAAATACTGGTGTCCAGAATACCTTGACTTTGTGTTTCTAAATGTAAAATATATGTAACATTTGGGCCGT
>CAYPKH010000496.1:0-1602 GCA_964411245.1 uncultured Nitrospina sp. | reverse complement strand
CTTCGGACAGTGGGACGGATATACGCTCTCCTCAACCAACAAGCACCAGTTGTTTGTGCCCACTGGGTTTGCCCACGGCTATTGTGTGATCAGCGACGCCGCCGACTTCATGTACAAATGCACCGATTTTTATTTTCCGGAAGATGAAGGCGGCTTGGCCTGGAACGATCCGAAAGTGGGCATCGAGTGGCCGATCGCCGACCCCATCCTTTCGGCAAAGGATCAGAAACACCCCACCCTGGAACACGCAGTTCTGCCCGATGCCGGTTGATCCCCATGGATGCATGGCGGCCGGGAAAGGGACCTTTGGGTAAGTAGCAGGGCCAGCTGACAGGATATAAACCGGAAAAAAGAACACCAAACCTGGGGGAAAAATGCCAGCGGCGGCTCGCCGCCCGCGCCCACTGCCGGGTTGTGCGGATGAGGACCCGGCGGAACGGCCCGGTGCGTTGGGAATCCTCCGGGAAAAGAGGCTTGAATTCGTCCCTGGGATAGGTTGGTTAATGAGATCAACAGGTTACCGGCGGGGATCGATAAGTCCAAATAAGGTAAAGGGTTATGGCCTGTTTTATTCGGAAAACCGGCTCAGGTTTGGGCTTTTTTTGCCGATAAGGAAGTCAGGGAAATTCCGATTGAGGCTTGTTTCACATCGTTTATACGGGTTTCAGGTGGAACCATGGATGTTCAAATATTAAATGAAATCAAGGCTCTGGCCCGGCAGGCGCCTCCTCCTCAGGTGGGTGCACCGGTTTCAGGCAAGGCCCAGCTCAAGGCGCTGAAGGGAAACCCTGTGTTCCCGCCGGGAAATCCCGCGCCGCCGCCGTTTGAGGCTCCCCCGGAAACCGGCCAGGGACCGGCCCACCCCGACATATCATCGGTGGCCCGGGCGGCATCCGCTTATTCCGCCGCGGTGAACAACGGTTTGAACTCCGACGAGATCAACGCCATTCAGGATCTGGCGGGACACATCCGGTCGGCAATTGCAGATTTTTTGAACCAGCCCGGTTTGGAGCAGGCCGACAACGCCGAAGCAGTGGTGGTCGCACATCCCGAAGCCGTCCAGGATTTGCAGGCCGGCCTGGAACAGGCGGTGGTGGAGACGTTCAGCGCTCCTGTATTGGTTGACGATGGGATTGTCCCCCCGGATGGGCCCCATGAACAAACGCCGGTTGCTGTTGCTTCCGTGGAAATTCCCATTTCTGAGGAACGCGTGACGCATGGCGCCGAGCCGAATTCGACGGCGACGGTGATTGCCGCCAGTCCCGCACTGCACAACGCCAACGCTCAAAATGCAGCTGTGGAAAATCCGGCAAATGTTGAAAACGTTTTCGAAACGTCGAGCGGAGATTTTACAGTGACCCCGGCAAGTCCGGCACTGAACAACGCCAATGCTCAAAAGGCGGCGGTGGAAAATCCCGTGAACCGGAACCAGAATCTGGAAACGGATGAAACGACCATTGCTTTGACGGCGTCAGAAATTCCTGAAACTTCCGAAGGAGATTTCACCGGAATAGCTACCAGCCCGGTATTGGTCAATGGGCAACCCCAAAAAAATACAGTGGTAGAAACTCCGGTGAGCCGGTCGGAGACGACAGCTCCTCA
>CAYPKH010000495.1:0-1603 GCA_964411245.1 uncultured Nitrospina sp. | reverse complement strand
GGCAGTGCCGGTGGGGTAACGGTTTTGCCCGGTTGGTGTTGGACCTCGGGGAACAGGGTTCCGGGACGGGATCGCTTGTGGGCCGGGCGCGGTTCGGGAGAAGCGGTACAGCCGATGGCGAACAGGACCGTCAACAGCAGGATACCGGTTTTTTTCACCGCGTTTTCTTCTCCTCGTTCATAATGTGTTCCATCTTCTTTTTCAAACGGCGGTAAATGGCGAACTCTTTCTCGGCTTTTTCTTTTTGACCCATCTGCTCATACGTATAACCCAGGCTGAAATGCGCATCCACGAAGGTGGGATCGATGCGCAGGGTGGTTATGAACGCCTGTTCCGCCAAGTCGTACTTCTTCCGGTAATTGTGAATTCCGCCGAGCCCATAGTATCCGTTCGGATTTTTGGGGTTCTTCTCGATGGCCTTTTGAAACGCCGCTTCCGCGCCGTCGTAGTCCTGCGCCTCGATTTTGGCCAGGCCTTCCTTGTAATAATCGCCGCTGTTTTTGTCCGAGCATTGGGGTAAAATCAACACCAGTAGACTCAGCAGGCACAGGGTAAGAAGCGTTCGGTGAGAGGGCACGAGAGGGCTTTTTTAAAGGATTGGTCGGTGGATGCGCCGGGCAGGGAATCGTCCGGATCATGCCAGTGGCTTTCAAAACTATAACACCAATGAAGGGTTTCCGCCAGACCAACCCGGTGTTCAACACCCATCGCTAAGGATGCATTGCGTTCATGGAGATCAAGCTGGTATGGATAGCCTTCGGCGTCGGCGCATTTCTGGTGGTCCTGCTGGCAGTGTTGACGGTCAAAGGCTATGGGGTTCTGCAGGTGCGGTGGTTGAACACCTCCCGCCTGCGCGATCTGAAGCTACGGGTCGCCGCCACTTCCGACGACCGGGAACGCGGCGCTCTGAACGCGGTGATTGATCGCTGTGAAGCCCTGCGCGGCCGCTGGGTTCTCGGCGAAGCGGATTTGTCCCTGATCGCAAACACGCGGGGCCTGGTCGCCGACATCGCGAAACGTTATCATCCCCAATCTTCCCAACCCCTGGCCGAAGCCCGGATCGAAAACATCCTCAACGCCTTTCTCGACATGAAGACACATATCCTGCAGTTGACCCGGTTGAGGGGCATCCGGCAGTGGACCCGGTTCCGGTTGCGTCATCTGGTGTGGTTGTCCGAGGCGTGGCAACAGAAAACCCGGTGGGAACAAACCCCCGCCGTCCGCACCGCGCGCCGCTTCCGCTTGGTGGCTATCGTCAAGTGGATCACCCTGGCCCTGAGGTCGCTGGACCTGATGTTCTGGTCCCTCAAGATGACGGTATTCTTTTTGTACGACATCGTGTTCAAAGTGTTCTTGATCCGGTGGACCCTGCTGGTGGGCGAAACCGCCATCCGCGTGTACAGCGATCAGGAAACTGGCGCGGATGTTGCGCCGGAAGATCTGCTGGAGGAGATGGACGCCCTGCCGGATCCCAACGAGTTCGAGGAAACCGGATTGTCCGGGGAGGTTCAGGAACTGGTGGACGCCTCCCGCAAGGCGATTGTGTTTCATCTGGGAGCAATGAGCTGGAAAGAAGCGCGCCAGCGCTATGACCGCCTCGTGG
>CAYPKH010000494.1:0-1620 GCA_964411245.1 uncultured Nitrospina sp. | reverse complement strand
CGTACGGGTCGTCCGCGAGAAGAAGATTGTGTGCAGGCAAGTCTTAAGCTTGCAAGCGAAGAGCAGGTGCCTGTTGTTGCGAGCAACGATGTGCGTTTTGTCGGGCCAGACGGCTTCAATTCGCACGAGGCGCGCGTCTGTATTCAGGAGGGTCGCACCCTTGCCGATACGGAACGGCCGCGACTGTACAGTGAACAACAGTATTTACGCAGCTCCGCGGAAATGTCTGAATTGTTCGCCGGCGTACCGGATGCGTTGGCCAATTCTGTGGAAATTGCGAAACGCTGCAATCTCAACCTGACGCTGGGCGAGAGTGTACTGCCGGCGTATCCGGTGCCTGCAGGCCAGGATGAAACCGATTTCCTCGAGGAGGAATCCCGTCGCGGTTTGCAGCGGCAACTGCAAGTCAAATTCAAACAGGAAAATATTCCAGCCAGGCAACACGCAGTCATCAGCGCACCGTACCTTGAGAGGCTCAAGATCGAGCTCGACGTGATTCGCGGCATGGGCTATCCCGGCTATTTTCTGATTGTTGCTGATTTCATTCGCTGGGCACGAGAGAACGATGTGCCGGTCGGGCCCGGACGTGGATCGGGTGCCGGTTCACTCGTGGCGTGGGTGCTTGGCATCACGGACCTCGATCCGCTGCATCACGACCTGTTGTTTGAGCGCTTCCTGAACCCGGAACGCGTATCGATGCCCGACTTCGACATAGATTTCTGTATGGAGGGGCGTGATCGCGTGATCGAGTATGTCGCGGAGCGCTACGGTCGAAACAAGGTGGCGCAAATCATCACTTTCGGCACGATGGCCGCGAAAGCCGTCATTCGCGATACCGGGCGCGTCCTTGGTCAGCCTTACGGACTTGTCGATCGAATCGCGAAACTGGTGCCGCTTGAGATCGGTATGACGCTCGACAAGGCGCTCGAGCAATCCGACGAACTTGCTGCAATATATGCAGAAGACGAAGAGGTTGCGGCAATCATAGATCTCTCGCTGTCTCTGGAGGGCCTGGTTCGCAATGCGGGCAAGCACGCGGGTGGTGTTGTCATTGCGCCGGACAATCTGACGGATTTTACGCCGCTCTATTGTGAAGATGGCGGCTCCAGTTTAGTCACACAATTCGACAAGGATGATGTCGAGGCGGTGGGCCTGGTCAAATTCGACTTTCTTGGCCTCAAGACATTAACGATCATTGATTGGGCCGTTCGTATCATCAACGCGTCCAGCGATGCTGAGCCAATCACCATTGGCAGTATCCCGATGCAGGACGCAGCAACGTTTTCGTTACTGAAGAAAACCGCAACAGTGGCTGTTTTTCAGCTTGAATCCAGCGGTATGCGTGACCTTATCAAGCGCATGCGACCGGATCAGTTTGATGACCTTGTCGCACTCGTAGCGTTGTTCCGGCCGGGGCCATTGCAATCCGGCATGGTGGGTGACTTCATCACGCGCAAGCATTCGTCGAATCAATCCGATATCGATTATTTGCATCCGGACCTCAAACCGGTGCTCGAAGAAACCTACGGCGTTATTTTGTATCAGGAACAAGTGATGCAGATCGCGCAGGTTCTGGCCGGCTACACACTCGGCGGTGCAGACTTGTTGCGCCGCGCCATG
>CAYPKH010000493.1:0-1621 GCA_964411245.1 uncultured Nitrospina sp. | reverse complement strand
ACCCGACGAACCTCAATGATCGGTAGAGGGCAACATCCATCTTAGGGCCAGTCGTTATGCAGATAAGCCTGATCTACTGCTTTCTTTATTCCTGACCGCTCGCGGCGTTCTTCGTCGAGTTCCCACCCGGGATCGAAATCGGGTCGCTGGCTATAAGCCATCCGAAGCGCGGTAAAGGAGTCCGCGTTCAACGAAGGATTAATATTCTCTTGCGCGAGCGCTCTATCTGCGTACGCTGCCGAAAACGTCACGATTAGGACGGTCACAACAAACCACAACGATGTTTTGAAGGAAGGCATGCCAAACTCCGAAAGCCAAGTGAAGATACCGACCTATGCAGTATACTAATCCGCGTGCATCTTCGTCCTCCGGATAGTGTGCATTAGACCCTTCGAGAGTTATCTCGGGCAGGCATTCGAGGGGAAATGTATCAAATTGAAGTTCAACGGTGAGCCGCTACACTTTTGGGTGACGCAAACACGAGCAGGCTTAGCGACGCGCTCGCAGAGCTTGAAAAACGCGGTATCCACACGGCGCCGCCCTCAGGAGCGCATTCCGGCAACCACTGCAGGTGGAAAAGTAATGGTCAAGTTCCTCTTCGTGCTCAGTGTTCTCGCAGGATCATTCACATCCTTCGCCGGCGACTTCCGTGACGCTGATTGGGGAATGTCCAAGCAACAAGTTCGGGCGATTGAGGACGGCGAGCCGATTGGCGAAAGCGACCGTACCCTCGCGTATCAAGTGACTCTGGCGGGGTTGAGCTGCATTGGGGTCTTCGCGTTTAACAACGACGACGAACTGTATGCAGGAAGCTACGAATTCAACGAGACACATACGAACAGGAACGATCACATAGATGAATTCAAGCAACTAGACGGACTGCTGGAGGAGAAGTACAAGCTCAACCGGCAAGGGACTAATTGGATGAACGAGCTATATCGGGATGATCCTCAACGCTGGGGCATAGCGGTATCTTTGGGGCACGTTGTCTTCGCGTCCCAATGGGAGAATGAGTCAACGACAGTTTTGCACTTCTTATCAGGAGGCAACTTTGAGATTAAACATGGCCTCACATACTGCCGTTTGTTGGCCGGACGGGACCTGAGGACTTCGGCGGAATGTGCGCCTTGATTGTGCCTTTCGTTGCGCCGAGTGCGCCAGCCACGCTGAGGACGCGAAATGCGTGCCAACATTCCCGGCTTATACAGCTGTCTACCTGAGCGCCCGTGGCCGTAAGCTGCCCTTCACAACATCGTTTTCGTGGTCATTTGCATGACCGCTCCTGGCGAAAGCAGACATTGTGTGAAGCCGAGGTTTTGTCAGTAATGTCACTGAGTCCTCAGGGGGTCTGAAAACACCGTTTTTAGCCATTTTTGACGAAAAAAGTGGGTTGCCTCTCCCAAATATTCGTCCGTGGTGGTTTTGTCGAGGTCTTTCGAGAAAAGCGGATTGCCGTTAAGGCGTAGACTGAGTGTTAATTGTCTTTCAAACACTGGAATCGGTGGTGCGAAAAGGAAACGGAATTTCCGACACTTTTCCGACATCAGTTATGCTTTGTTGTGCACAGTAGGGCGAAATCGCAACGAACGCCGTCTTTTAGGCTTTATAGATCAATCACTTA
>CAYPKH010000492.1:0-1637 GCA_964411245.1 uncultured Nitrospina sp. | reverse complement strand
ATAATTTCGTGGGCGTGTGCCTGGATTTGCGTAATTTCGCCCAGAATGATTCCGGGGAATTTATTTTCATCGACCGGAAAAACTTCGAGGAACACAAAATACCGGATTGCCTACGTGAGTCGGCAGAAAAGGGAGCGAAACGAGTTACCTTCGTAATCCTTGAACCCGAACTCCTGCCTAAGAAGGAGTCCGAGCGAATCGTCGGCATTCTGAGAAAAATTGAACCTTTCGCGAACTTGCCCATGCCGGTCCGTCTGGTCTTTTGTTTCAAGGAAGAAATCGATGCCCTCTTAGACAAGGGACAGTTGGACGAAGCCCTATATCTCATTCTTGGCGCTTCCGAGGTGCGTATTCCCGCCTTGGGAGAGTGTCTGGAGGATGTTCCACTGCTTGCGCAGTTGCTTCTCTACGAGCAAGCCGAGGCCAAAGAACTGGAGGTGGCTCCCCAGATTGACGGCTCGGGCATATCCTATCTGATGGATTACAATTGGCCGGGTAGTTTCGCCGAATTAAAAAAAATCATAGAGGCGGTAATGGACCTTGCCAAGGGGACGCAAATAACGTCCGAGGACCTGAGATGCGCCTTTGCCACCAGGGGCGGGAAACCCTCGATGCTGAATTTTAAAAATCTCGATTCATACTTGCGCGATGCCCGTGAGGATTACGCCGTGGCGGTATTGGACCTCTGTGAGGGAGATACCGGGAAAGCTGCGGGTATTCTCGAGGTCGAAGCGGATTTTTTGCAATCGATAGTTCCAGCCTGAGAAACAAGCAGGAGCTTCCGCAGAATTCAAAATGTCAGGAAGAATACTAGTATTGGACGACGAAGAGTCTGTTGCCGAGATGTTGAGCGAGCTGCTGAGCAATCAACGCTTTCAGGTGGAAATAGCGACCCGGCCGGAGGCGGCACTCGAGATTTTGCGCCAAAAACATTTCAACCTGGTCGTGTCCGATTACAATATGCCGGTCATGGACGGAGGCGACTTCCTTGAAAAAGCGCGCCAAATCTATCCCGATCTTCCAGTAATTTTGATTTCCGGGCGCATGAGAACCGCCGACTTGATAAAAGTGGCCAATAAAGGGGTAACGCTCGTATTGGAGAAGCCATTTGAAAGCGAGATTTTGTTCGAATATGTCCGGCGGTTTGTCACTCCGGTTCCCGAAGGCTCCGAGGTGCAGCGGACGGGGGGTTTGTCTGAAGCGGTCAAACCGGCAACAACCGGGCCTGACGGCCGGTTCCAACCCCCGATTGAATCGTATCCGGATGATTTGAAATTCCTTCCCGGCGCCGGCCCTCGTTCGCGCGAGTTTCTGGAAAAACTCTGGAAGACTGCCAAGCCGCGCAACCACGTTTTTATAGCGGTTCCTCCGGGTTCCGAGTTCGATTTGGTAGCGTGCGAGGTCTCCAATTGGATGGGATGCTACCAGAAACCTGCCTACAACCTGACAATAAGCCAGGTCAATTCCTCCAACGCCGGAGAACTGGTCAAGCAGATCGCCGAAAATCCCGACGCCGGCAGCGTCGTGACGATCGACCCGGTGGACGTGGGAACTCAGGACCTGGAGGCCTTACTGGAAAACTTCATGCAAGCTACTCGGGAAATTGATCCGGAGGGGAGGGAACTTGTTTATTTATA
>CAYPKH010000491.1:0-1654 GCA_964411245.1 uncultured Nitrospina sp. | reverse complement strand
CAACCGGATGAAAAACACGCTGATTCCCAGAACCATCGCACCCTGCGGGATCCAAAGGGGAACAGCCACCAATCCATCGGATTGTTCATTGAACAGCCACGATTCCCACGCCAACTGGCCGCTGAAAAAGGCAAGATATCCGGTCAGGAAGGCTCCCACGGCGAGACACCACATTTCCATCCATAAGCACGCTTTCTCACCGACATGCTCGATAATGATGGTGATTCGAACGTGTTCCCCGGTGCCAAACGTGTGGGCAAGTGCGAGGAATAGCGACGCCACCAGAAAAAAGCCAGCTATGTGATGCGCGGGAAGAGCCCCAGCGCCAAACATCCGTCCGATAATTTGCCCCACAACCAGAACAGCAATCGCCAGCAGCGACAGAGCCGCCAGCCAGCTGGTACCGTGGTATAGCCAATTTAATAAGCGACGCATTGCAAAAAGAAAGTGGCCTCACTCGATGTGGAATGGACCACTTCTTCGATAAACATTGGAAGACGCTTCCTCTATTTCAGGCGCAGCCTATTGTACTCCTCGACAATCGCTTTTGCTTCGGGACCAGCTTTTTCGATCCATTCGTCGACCATTGTGGCGGTTGCAGCCCTTGCGGCTTTCATGAACTCCGCGCTAGGTTCCACTAGAACTACACCGTGGTCGGCGAGGATCTTCTTCGACGCGTCGTTTGCTTCCTTGCCCAGCCTCAGGCCACGCTCCTGCGCTTTGGCTGCCGCCTCCAGCATCACCTGTTGGGCCTTGGGAGACAAGCTCTGGAAGGCACGTTCGTTGACCAGGATCTCGTCTACCCCAAGCCACGCCCGGGTATCGTGAAAATACTTCACGAAGTCCCAAGCCTGGATACTTGCGCCAAACGCCGACGACGTGACCATAGCCTCGATCAGACCGCTCGCAAAAGCCTGTGAAACTTCCGCCCCACTGACCAAGACAGGCTGCGCTCCCAATAGTTCAGCCATTCGCGAGCCAATGCGGTTGTAGGTTCGGAATTTGAGGTCCTTCATGTCGGCGACCGTGTCCAGTTTTTTGCGAGCGTAAAAGGCTTGCGGCGGCCACGGGACCGCGTACAAGACTCTAATGCCTTCCTTCATGAGGATTCTTTCAATCACTGGATTGGCCGCCTGCCATGCCAGCATCGCCTCTTCAAAGGTGGTCGCCATGAACGGGATCGTTCCGAAGTTGAAGAGCTCATTCTCGTTGGCGAAATGTGAGAGCTGAATCTCGCCCATTTCGACCTGTCCGGTGCGTACCGCACGTTTTATTTCCGAATGCTTGAACAGAGAAGCTGCAGCGTGAACCGTTATCTTGACCTCGCCGTTGGTCCGTTCCTCTACTTCCTTGGCAAACATTTTGATGTTCACTGTGTGGAAAACCTTGTCCGGATAGGGTGTCGCAAGGTTCCACTCCATTGCTGCCTTGGCGGACGCGGAAACAGCGAGCAGCGCAGCCACGAACGCCGCAGCCACGAGCTTCGAGACTAACTTTTTCATGGATAGCTCCCCAAGATGATATGACCGTCTTTTTTGGGACTTTGCTTCTCAACCGAGCACGGATTGATGCAATGTCCATATTCAGCTTAAGCCTACTGGGAGCCCCTGTATAGTGTATTTGTTTGCCGCGAAAATGATTCCGAGTGCATCCG
>CAYPKH010000490.1:0-1658 GCA_964411245.1 uncultured Nitrospina sp. | reverse complement strand
CCAGTTGGCTCAACAGGTCCGGCACCTGCTCGAAAATCATGTTGACGATCAGTTCGTTTTGCAATCCGAGGATTTCCTCGAGGAGCGGTTTTTGCCGCTTTTCCCAGATGCTGGGGTAGAGGGTGAAGTCCACCCGCCCGTTCAATTTCATGATTTCCACCAGCCGCAACCAGCGCGAGGTGGTTTTGGAGTGGATGTCCAGGTTGGTGTGCATGCGCACGTGCGGCGAAACCTTGCGGAAGATGTTGAAAATTTCCACCAGATGCGGGTTCTGCGAGGGCTCGCCGCCGGTCAGGTTGATTTCCCGCTGGGCCAGCTCGCGGAACAGATCGATCCGCTGGATCTTGTCCGCCATCCGTTGCGCCTGCTCCGGCAGTAAATGCCAGTGGCTCCGGTCGATCTTGGACAGCGGTTCGTAGACGTGGCAGTAGTGGCATTCATCCTTCACATAGCGGTTGCAGTTGGCTTCGATAAATATATTCAACATGGCCCGGGACCATTTCAAACGGGTGTGAACGATAGCCCATTCTATAATCCCCCGGAGGGGTTCTTAAAGCAAAATCAACACAAATGGGGATGTCGGGTGGGGAATGCGAGGGTGCGGGGAAGATCTAAAAAGCAAACTATCCCCACGCGTGGCGGGGATCGTTATTTTGTGGAGCCAACCGCTTTGCGGACGGAGGATCAGCGGGCCGAAGCGCTCTGATCCGACGGGCAGGGTCCCGGAGTCATATACATCAGATAGTTGCCCATGCCATACTGCTCTCGTTTATCGTCGAGGGCCTTATGGTGGACCATGGTCATCTCGTATTCGTCGCGCGTATTGACGGAGAACCCGACCGGGTCCTGGTACACCTGATGCTGTTGAAACGCCTTGAAGGCTCCGTCCGGGGCGACATCGGGAACGGTGCGGAGCAGGGTCTTGCCGGTGGTTTTGTTATCCAGCGCGATCAGCAACAGTTGATCGTGGCCGTGGGGATAGGCGAACTTGGTACAGCCGTCCATGCTGAATTTCAGGGGGGCGGACCGGACATCCACGCCGGGGCGGATCAGCATGCCTTCGTCCGTTTCGTCCTTGGCCCTTTGCCCGAACTTGCTGAAACACACGATATTGACGCCCACCTGATACACCTCCATCGGCTCCACACGGGACCCTTTGGGGGCGATCTGCATGGTGAAGCTGGCCATTACATTCCGGGTCGGGGGCACTTTATGGTAAAAGGCCACCAGCGCCGTCAGCTTGTGACCTTTCTCCAACTTGACGCCATACCCTTTGGGAAAACGGGCCTCGGTCATTTCCATACCGGCACCGGCAAAGAACAGAGGTTCGCCGGGACACGAAACGCTTTCCTTATTATTATCCATCAACAGAATGTGGTGAAGGTATTGTTGCGGCAGGGGGGTGCCGTCCTGCAGATACACGTTGGCCTTATAACCCACGAGATACATATCCTCCGGCAACTCGAAGGTATGCCTGGGCATGCTCGCCGCCAAATCGCCGGCGTGTCCCACCGGCAAGTCGATCGGCCCAAAGGTTACGGTGAGGGTTTGATCCTTCAAGGTAACCACCGTTTTCGCTTTGCCCGACAACGTCGGCACCTCATGGTGATGACCACCATCCGCCAAAACCGGGCCTGCCCCCGTGAAAGTCAAGAACG
>CAYPKH010000489.1:0-1684 GCA_964411245.1 uncultured Nitrospina sp. | reverse complement strand
GTGTCACACAAGTGAGGTTGATATGGTAAAAATGGGTAACGGTTTGGTTAATAACCAAAGAGGTAAGAGAATGGTCAGAAGCATGAAGAGGCCGATCCGGCGGGTTTACCAGTGTGAGCCGGGGTTTACTTTAATCGAAATGATGGTAGTGGTGGGCATCATTGCGGTGCTGGCCGCGGTAATCATCCCCAATATTGGGAAATTTATCGGCTCAGGGGAACAGGGCGCCAAAGACGTGGAGTGGGAGACAGTTCAGAGCGGTTTTGAGCTCATGGTCGCAGACAGAGCGGTGGTCAACGTCACGCCCTACGACAATTCTAATTCCAGCGTCGCGACCAACAGTTGGGGAGCACTTCCGGTGGGCGGACCCGGCGTGGTGCCTCTGGCGGATTATTTGGAGAGGCCTACATCGGTTTACTACTACTGCTATAACGCCAACGCCCGAATATCGGAGCAATTTGAGAGCCCTGCCCCATGCTCACTTTAGTAAACCAGCTCCCTTGGGGCTCCGGCTGCAGCCAGGAGCTTGGCAAAGAATTAAGCCTCGGCGCCCGGGAGGGCTAATTCTCCGGTCAACAGAGCCCTGGCCGTGGGCTTGACTTGAAACACGTACCCGACCCCCCTTTGAGTATGGATTAACTCAGGATTTTGGGGATCGTTCCAGAGCTTGGTCCGGAGACGCCGGATGTAGACCTTAAGGTAGGCTGTCTCGTTCTTATATTCTTGGCCCCAAACCCTGGACAGGATCTTCTCGTGGGACAAAACTCGGCCTTCATTGCTGACCAGCAAATCCAGCAAGCTGTACTCCAATGGCGCTAAATTGACCGGCTGGCTGTGGCGGGTAACAACTCGGGAATCCAGGTCGATTTCCAGACCCGCCTCATCACTCCGGTAGGTTCCCCTTGCTGATTCCGAGGTCTTAGAGGGGGCTCGCCGAAGCACCGCCTTGACTCTTGCCATGAGGACGATGTGGCTAAAGGGCTTGGTGATGTAGTCGTCGGCCCCCGACTCCAGTCCCTTGATCCTGGCCATCTCGCTATCTTTAGCGGTGAGCAAGATTATCGGAGTCTCCGAGAAACCGCGTAATTTTTTCAGCGTCTGGTACCCATCTATCCCCGGCAGACCCAAATCAAGAATGATAATATCCGGAGGCTGGTTTTCTACCACCTCTAGTGCTTCCTCTCCAGTGGAAACAGAAACAACCGTGGATTCCGGCCAGCAGACGTAAAAGCAAACTGATACAGTATCCACCATAATCGGGTCGTCTTCTATGATTAGTACCTTAATCAATTCCATAAAAATTTACCATTTGCTTCATCTGGACGGATGGAAAGCGGCCGAAAAGGACTGCGTCCTGTGACCAGGCAACCCGGCGAATTGTACCTTGACGGTCGCTCTCCTTGCTTTGTAACACCTCAATGTAACGGAAGTAGTAAAAAAAGAGGGTGATGGAGTATGGCTAAGTTGTAAGGCCGGAATATTTGAGGTCCGGAGGTACCGGCCAAAGAATGTTCAGCCAGCGGTAAGCCAGGCCTTCGAGGTTCGTCAAGATAGCTAGATTCGCGTCCTGGGCAAGACCTACTCACCCTTTAACGACCAATTGAACCTGGGAAACCTAAATCCCTCAACCTTTGGCTCCCCAGGCGGCGTTTAGCTATAGATTAAAGGCACAGTAAGCCATTAG
>CAYPKH010000488.1:0-1692 GCA_964411245.1 uncultured Nitrospina sp. | reverse complement strand
GAAGGCGTTCGACCACAGCGCGCCGCTTGGAACCCTGATTCCCTTTGACAACAGGGTTTCCCTCGACAACATTGCGTTTGAGTGTTCGGTCAACGGCACCGTGCGCCAGACGGGCAACACCGGCGAGATGATATTTCTGATTCCCACCCTGATTCATTATCTGAGCGGTATCTGGGAATTGATGGAAGGCGATTTGATATTCACCGGCACGCCGTCCGGCGTCGGGCCGTTAAAGTCCGGCGACCGCGTCACCCTGCACAGCGATCTTCTCGGCTTCTTCGAATGGACTCTGGCCTGAACCTCCTCTAACCGGCCCTAACTCATTGGTTTTCCCAATGGCAGTTCGCCCGGCAGCAATTGTGGATCTATTTGAAATCATTGAGAAAACCGCTCAAAATATGTGCTACCATAGTTTACAAATACATTAAATGTTAATAAATGAGCTTTTTGAAGTGTTATTTAGGAGCCACCTATGTTTTCTGAAAAAAATGTTTCCCTAAGATCGGGTTTTGCCCATTGGAAATTTGGAGTTTTGATCCTTCTGGTTTTAATGGGGAGTACTGCCGGGTGCTCAAGTCGTGGACTGGAATCGGATGAGCTTTATAGTTCCGAGGAAGGATTGCCGGGAAGTGGCACGGATCAGGTCACCTCTCTTCCTCCAACAGAATCTTCCAATCAAACTTCCTCAACCGATAACCCTTTGGGTTCATCTTCACCCGGTAAAGCCGGTTTAATTCCCCAATCTTATTCCCCTGCGGACCGGGCGGTTGTTCTGCGATACGCGGAAAAGGGGGAAAGCGATTCAGGAAATCTGGATGCGGCGTTAAGGCTTGTTCAAAGAGCGGAAACGCTTCCCCCAACCGGGCGGATAATGGAGGATTATCTGGTTTTATCGGCTCATTATCGGTTTAAAGGCAATATGAATCAGGTGGTTCAATATGCCAACCAGGGAATCATGTCCAAGTCGGACAGCAAAAGGGTTAGGGCCTATATGTTCATCTATTTAGGATATACCTACGAGAGCAAGAGTCCGACCATGGCCCGGTCTTATTTTAAGCAGGCCGCTCAGATAGATCCTGATTTTTACAGGGGTCATTATGAGTTAGGCCGCATTTCTTTTCACAAAAAAGAATACTCCGAAGCCAAAGCTCTCCTTAAAAAAGCCACGAATTTAAACCCGGACGATGCCAATGTTTATGGAATGTTGGGCCAGATGTTTTATGGAATGGACCTGTATGAGGATGCCGCGGAGACCTTGAAAAAAGCCTTGGAATTGAGTCCACAAACTTCCTGGATTCTTTACAAGTTGGGAGACACCTATTTTTATGGATTGAAACAGAGAGCAGAGGGGGCGCGTTTTTATGAGCAAGCGGTTTCAAAAAGCGATTCTGATCCCGGTGCGCATTTCGGATTAGCCCTTTATTACAGATACAAAAGTGAATATGAAAAAGCAGAGGAGCAGTTACAAAAAGCGATGGCTTTGGATTATAAGAATCCGAAATATAAGCGGGAACTCGAAGATATGCGTTCCGAAAAGGTGGAAATGACTACGGGAATTCAAAAGTATGAACAGGCCATCGCGGATAATCCGGATGATCCAAGTCCGGTAGCTGGGCTGGGGAGATTTTACCTGAGATGGGGAAAGTACGAACAAGCGGAGAAGCAATATATAACTGCAGTCGAGTTGGCCTC
>CAYPKH010000487.1:0-1695 GCA_964411245.1 uncultured Nitrospina sp. | reverse complement strand
CCGGGGGGATTTGAGGTTGGGGGGATTTAGCACCACAAAGGGCAGCTTTCGGCCAGAAGCGGACGTTGTGAGATCTATGTTTTTTGCACATACCCTAACTGAAATTATCGAAAATGCAGTTGTTGTAACGCCTGCCTAACAGAAAAATGTAACAATACTAAGGTTATACTTTATTTCTGATGTAAAGCACCGACGAGACTAATGACCATCAGCATAAAACCGATTACGAACAGCAGCCAGGGAAAGCTAGTCGGTTGATAACCCCGAAAGGCTTCTTCCCCACCGGGGAGCAATGGTATCGCAGGAGCAAGAAATGCAAATAATGCGAATACGGCGCCGAGCAAGAACAAACTGACCCATCGCCTGGTGAAAAATAGTTTGGATGTTGTCACGAGCACATAGCCACCCCATAAGCAAAAGAGTAAGGCGATAGCGACAGGCGCAAGCCAGGGTCCTAACCATGGCCAAGGGATCAAAAAAAGAACATCCCATTCAATCCAACTCTGTGGCCAATCGATGAACACCTTTAACCAAAGATAATATCCCAAGTCCCAGAGGCCAAAGATGTACACAAAGGCGGCAAACCGATGCGCGAAAGTTTTTGCTGCTAGCAGAGCGACACTCAAGATCATAATGATGGTCATCGCTTCACGACCTAGTTCAATCACGAGATCCCGGTGACTAAGCAACTGTAAAGGGAAGATGGATTGAGGGGCATCAGGGTAGTACAAACTGCGCAGATGCACCACGAGCGCAGCCTCAACATATGCCATCGTAATCGCAAACAGGGTAAGCCAAAGCAAGGTTCGTACGCTTGTACTTGCTAATATCACGTCTCCTCCCGTGCGAAAGTTACTCATTGAGTGATGCGCCATTTTTAAAATGATGAACCTCAGAACATATAGTCTGTTTTCGGCCAAAAGCAGACATTCGGCTCTGGAAGCCTTCGAGAACAATGCAAATCTTTACCTCCCAGGATTGTGGCGCCTCTAATTTAAAACGTGGTACAACTAACAGGGGCAGGTCAATGTGTATCGAGTGCTTGGGCGGTGCCGGTGGTAGGGAACCGCTGAAACCTCAAAAAGTATATACCCCCTGAAGGTAAACAAAATCCATATCTTCGCTCGGGCCGGACTCTTCGATGAAATTTCCGGCAAAAAAATGGCTGTAGCCGACCAATCCCACCAGGTGACGATTGAACTTGTAGTCGGCGGTGAGGTCCACCTCGTAACCGACGTCGCGGGAAGAACCGAGGAAACCCGCTCGCACCACTCCCCCTCCAGCGTTGTACAGGGCGTCATCGGCAGTCGCCCGCCAGAATTTATGGCCGGTCACAGCGACGGCCATTTTTGGGATCGGGTGGACTGCAATTCCATGGCTGAAATCAATACTATTCTGCCGTCCAACAAAGTCCATGAAGCCGAGGTAAGCATGGCCCAGCGGAAACAGCTGATTGAAGGTTTCCACGTCACCGCCGGCCGTGTCATCGCCGCTGGCATAGTCATAACCCAGGTAAAACCGCGGCTTCCAGCTCCAGTCGGCGCGCGAGTAGCCGATCTGCGAAGCGAACATGAAGGCGTTGATATCGCCCGCGCCTATCGTTCCAAATTGGTAAGCCCCTTCCAGGTCGTAATCGAATGGGGCAATTTTCCTGAGACGCGTCCGCCCAGGGTATGCCGCTCTTCATCGCCTGAG
>CAYPKH010000486.1:0-1697 GCA_964411245.1 uncultured Nitrospina sp. | reverse complement strand
ATACGGTACGCGCTCGAACCGGTTGTCCACCACCTGGTTCAATGTTTCCAGCAGGTGCTTGTCGATCCGCGTGTTGAAAAATTCCAGGTCCTCCGCGCAGTGTTGCAGAATATCGCGGAACAGGTACTGGATGAATTCCTCAGCCAGGTTCATAGTGTCATCGAGATCGATAAAGGCCACCTCCGGTTCCACCATCCAGAACTCGGCGAGATGGCGGCTGGTGTTGGAGTTTTCGGCGCGGAAGGTGGGGCCGAAGGTGTAAACCAATGACAGTGCCATGGCGTAGATTTCCGCCTCCAGCTGGCCGCTCACCGTGAGGCTGGTTTTTTTGCCGAAAAAATCCTGTTGGTAATCGATCTGTCCATCGTTCTTCGGCGGGTCGGCCAGATCCAGCGTCGTCACCTGGAACATCTCCCCCGCGCCTTCGCAATCGCTTGTGGTGATGATCGGCGTGTGCAAGTGCAGGAACCCGCGATCGTTGAAGAAACGGTGGATGGAATACGAGAGGCGGTTACGCACGCGCATCACCGCGCCGATGGTGTTGGTGCGGGGCCGCAGGTGGGATATCTCCCGCAGAAACTCCAGCGAGTGAAATTTTTTCTGCAGGGGATAGTGTTCCGGATCGGCGGTGCCGTGCACTTCCACTAAAGCGGCCTGCACCTCCACCGGCTGGCCTTTGCCCTCTGACGCCACCAGGTTGCCGTGGACGGATACGCAACTGCCGGTGGTCAACGGCTTGTTCCAGTCCTTGAAGGAGTCGAGGGAATGGTCGGCGATGATCTGGATGTTTTTCAAACAGGAGCCGTCATTGACCTCGATAAACGAAAACCCGCCTTTGGAATCGCGCCGCGTCCGCACCCATCCCTGAACCAGGATGCCTTCGCGCGGCTCGCCGGCCAACAGGTCTTCGACTCGATCACGTTTTGGCTTGGCCACTTCGTATCCACTCCCTTCAAAACGTTGCGCCGGGTATGCCGACGGTGACTACTATAAGCCTTTTTTCAATTCCTTGGAAAGGACAAATTTCTCCGGCGGCGGTGCGGCCGCAACCGGCATTGACAAGTCCGGGCTTTTTCGATATTTTAAACGGGCATTGCCGTTCGGACTGAAAAAACTCTTTTATTTTTAATCATTTATAACCGGGCCGAAACCCGATGGGAATCGCACATGTTTGTTTTGAGTAATCTGCTTCAGGGGGTGGCGGTGATCCTGGATATTGCCCTAACGATCTATATGTGGGTCATTATCATTCGGGCGATATTGTCCTGGGTCAATCCCGACCCGTATAATCCGATCGTGCAGTTTTTACACAGCATCACCGAACCGGTGCTGTATCGCGTGCGGAAAGCGTTGCCGCTGCCGGGGATGGGCCTGGACCTGTCGCCCATCATCGTCCTGCTGGCGATTATTTTCTTGCAGACTTTTCTGGTTCAGACCCTGAAAACGGCAGCCCTGAACCTGCAGTGACCTATGAGACTCGACTACGACAGCATCCTGCAACAAACCTTTAAGAAATCTCTGCGCGGGTACAGCAAGGAGGAGATTCGGGACTTTCTCCAGCTGGTGGCGAACGATTTCAAGGATATGAAACGGGATCTCAAACGCCTGCAGGAAGCGCTCAAAGAAAAGGACCGGAGGATTCGGGAACTGACCGCGGAAAACGCCGCCGGGAAAACCCCGCAGGCTTCCAATCAGGA
>CAYPKH010000485.1:0-1702 GCA_964411245.1 uncultured Nitrospina sp. | reverse complement strand
CCTTTTTTATGCGACCCCAGGACGAATTGGCATGGGAATTGATTAGTTTATTGAACCCAGTGCATCGCCTGTAGGGGGCTTCAGAAAAATTTTGTGGTGATGAGGAAAAAAATACGTTAAGGTTCCGGATTCACCACAAAAAAATCAGCGGGATGGATTCTTTCCCCCATTCCATCGGCTGGGGGCTTCGGGGAAGGGCGGCCTGGGTATGAATTTTCAGGCAACACTAAACATTTAAATTTAAAGTTGAGGTGATTTCCAATGAAAAAAGTGGAAGCCGTGATTAAACCGTTCAAACTCGACGAAGTCAAAGACACGTTGAACGAAATCGGAATCAAGGGAATTACGGTCACGGAGGTCAAAGGATTCGGCCGGCAGAAGGGGCATACCGAATTGTACCGTGGGGCTGAGTATGTGGTCGATTTTCTTCCCAAGATTAAGTTGGAAATTATCATCGCCGATGATCAACTGGACGAAGTGGTTAACGCGGTTATTAAAAGTGCTCAAACGGGGCGGATCGGTGATGGAAAAATTTTCATCACCAATCTGGAGGACACCATTCGGATCAGAACCGGAGAACACGGAGAAGACGCGATTTAAAACCGGGATTTTTTCTGACCTCATCCAGTCACCCTATTCGATACCGTTAAAGAAGGTTTGATTGATATTTTTGTCATACGAGGAGAGAGCCAGATGACACCCAAAGAGGTAATCGATTTTTCAAAGAAGAACAACACCGAGATGGTGGATCTGAAATTCATGGACCTTCTGGGGACGTGGCAGCATTTCACGGTACCCGTCAGTGAGTTGGAGGAGCACATGTTCGAGGAGGGGCTGGGATTCGACGGCTCCAGCATCCGCGGTTGGCAGGCCATCCATGCCAGTGACATGCTGGTGATTCCCGATGCCGCCACCGGCGTCATGGATCCGTTCACCCAAGCGCCGACCTTGAGCATGCTTTGTAATATTGTGGACCCTATCACCAAGGAAAAATATACCCGCGATCCCCGCAACATCGCGCAAAAGGCCGAAGCGTATCTGCAATCGACGGGCATCGGCGATACGGCGTTTTTCGGGCCGGAGCCCGAGTTTTTTGTGTTCGACGATGTTCGCTATGAGTCGGATGTCAACCATGCCGCCTATTTCGTGGACTCGCGAGAGGGAAACTGGAACACCGGGCGCGATGAAGGCCCCAACCTCGGTTACAAACCGCGCTATAAGGAAGGTTACTTCCCGGTTTCTCCCACCGACAGCCTGAACGATATTCGAACCGAAATGACCTTGCTGATGGAAAAAGTGGGCATCCAGATGGAATGCCACCATCACGAAGTGGCTTCGGGCGGACAGTGCGAAATCGATATGCGGTTCGCTTCGCTGGTGAAATGCGCGGACAACCTGATGTGGTACAAATACATCGTCAAGAACGTGGCGCGCCGGCACAACAAAACCGCCACCTTTATGCCGAAACCCATTTTCGGAGACAACGGTTCGGGAATGCACGTGCATCAGAGTATTTGGAAAGACGGCAAACCCCTGTTCGCCGGCAACGGCTATGCCGGCTTCAGCGAAATGGGGATGTACTACATCGGCGGAATTCTGAAACATTCCCGGGCGTTGGCGGCTTTCGTGGCGCCGGGCACCAACTCGTATAAACGGCTGGTGCCTGGTTTTGAGGCGCCCGTCACTCTGGCCTATTCCAGCC
>CAYPKH010000484.1:0-1707 GCA_964411245.1 uncultured Nitrospina sp. | reverse complement strand
CGACCGGCAGGTACAGCCCGCGTTTTGCGCTTTCCTTGATCACCCAATCCTTGAACATCTCCTGGAACTGGATCTCCTCGATCCCCGCCAGGGTGAACCGGTACTTTTTGTGGAGCGCGAACAGGTCCTCCATGATGGCGTCGGGCGGACGCTTGCGGATATCCGCCTCCAGCACGTCAATATAACCCTCGGTATCGACACCTGCCACGATGATGGCGGAGGGGTCGGCGCCCTTTGACTGCTTGCCGAGTGAGGGGTCGACCGCGCAATAGATATCCTGGTAATAGTTCCATTCCAGGTTGCGCCGGACGCGTTCGTCGTCGAGAAAGGTCAGCCATTCTTCTTTAAACAGGCAGTCGTCGGGGTTGACCGGCTCGTTCTGTTTTTCGGAGTCGAAAAAGGCGGGTCCGTCCGACACGCGCATCTTCATCAAGTAATAATAGTCCTCCACTTCCGGCCAGAGAACGTCGGTGCCGTCGAGCATGGCTTTTTTGTGCTTTTTGAAAAACCGGTCAGCCTGATCTTCCTGGCGCGCCACGTACGCGGCTTCCCACTTTTCCCATAGAGGAGAGGCGGACCAGGCCTGCACAGCCTGCCATTTGCGGCCCGTCCAGCCCGGACGCCGCAACAATTGCGCCAGCAGGGAATCATAATGCAGGAGTGTGCCCACGACGAGGGTCACCGTACTGCGGCTGCCGATTTTCATCAGCGCCTTGAAAAACCATTCGCGGTCTTTGGCGCGCTGTTGCGGCGAGTCGATGTTTTCATCCCCCTCAAGGTCGTCGCACACGATGAGGTCCGGGCGGACACTGCCATGACGCGCGCCGCGCATGGCCTTGCGTTTGCCCCAGCATTTGAGCCGGACGTTGTTGCGGGTAATGGCCTGTCCCGCTTTCCAGACCCGGCCCTCGCCGCAGGCGTCGGGGAAATCTTCACGCAGGCGTTGGTTGGCGTCGAGTTCGGCCTTGATGAATTCCAAAAAGTCCGCCGCCTGCTCGGTGGTGTCCGACACCAGCCCGATGAAGCGGCGCTGTTCGGTGACAATGCACCACAGCGGTAATACTAAAGAAGAAATCGTGGATTTAGCATGACCGCGCGGGGCGGCCTGGGCGATACGCGCCGGAAAGGCCTGGGCAGACGGTTTACCTTTTTGATGGGCTCGCTCAATAGCGGTCTGAAATAATTTGTAAAAATGCAGGTGCATTTTTGACGGCGGAGCCGTCAGGTAGTGCGGGAAGTAGGTTTCAGCGAAGAAGCGGAGCTGTTTGCGCGCGCGTTTTTGGCGGGTTTCTTTTTGTTTGGCGGTGGTGGTGCCGAAGGGCGTGATCGCTTTGGCGATGGCGGCGCGGATTTCGGCGTACCCGTGAGCCAGTTTGGAAATACTTTGGAATCCTGCCAAAATGCTTTCACCTTGCTGCCAATCTCTTCCAGATGGTCACCGATGAACTGGGCCGATTCCCCCTCCCCTTTCTGAATCAGAAAATTGACGACGCCCTTGAGCGCATCGATCAGCAGTTGATCGCGGTCGACCGCTTGCTCCTGCAGAATGGTTTTGCGGATGTCGAGGATATGGCCGGTGTACATACCGTGAATGCGGTGCAGTTGCACGTCTTCCGGCGAAATTTTGAGTACGTCCTGTACCGCCTGTTTGGCGGCCACCATTTCCTCCATCAGCTGGAGGAGGGCGGCATCGGGCCGAGGGTCATT
>CAYPKH010000483.1:0-1736 GCA_964411245.1 uncultured Nitrospina sp. | reverse complement strand
TCCATTGGACCTAAAAGGGTCTTTGCCGGCGGTTCCCGCTTCCGCCCACCATTTTTTACATTCCAGCAGAATCGGATAATCCCCCGGGCAGGTGGCTTCGATGGCGATTTTGCCGGGCTCGTCGCCCGTCTGTTTACTGCTGGATTCCCCCTGCATCGGAAATTCCTTGATGGTGCGGGGCATAGTGGGATCGATGGTTTTTTTGGCGGTGCCGCAATTAATTTGGGTAAAGGCAAACAGGCTCAAGATCAGAATGGTGCCGATACGGATTGTGGACATTCTCACGGCGTTCCTCCTCGTTGGGTTTAAACGGTATATCTTCCAAGTTACAATAAAATCACCGGGGTATCAACACATTTTCATTTACAAACAATTTCATTTTATTTTGGGCCTGGAGGCCTATTATAATCAATGGTTTACGCTTCGGTCAAAGCCCGGATGCCTGAAACATTGGGATATGGAGGGGTCTGATTCCGGGAGCGGGTCATGCTTTTTTTAAGTGTTCATCAATGGTTTTGAAGAACGTCGGGATGTCCACCGGCTTGGTCAGGTAGGAATCGAATCCCATACCCAAGGCTTTATCGATGTCTTCGGTCATGGCATGGGCGGACACGGCGCGGGGCACGGGGTGAACACTTCAGCGGATTTTGAGGGTGGCATTGCAGTAACCGAAGCGCTGGTTGTCGATTATCCTGCCAGCCGGATCGGTGATGAAGGACCAGTTGCAGGGAATGGTTTTGGTGGAGCCGACCCAACTCAACCCAAAGCCCGCTTGATTGTTCATTTCCCAGATGTAGACTTTTCTGTGATCGTCCAATGGATTGGTGGTGTATTTATAACCGAATATTTTTTGGGCCTCGCTGATGTCCTTGCCGATAAACGTGTCGAAGTATTCATCGTTCAGCTCGGCCCAAACCGGGGGCGAATAGTTTTGGGTCTTGAGCCCTGCGCATCCGGCCAGAAATACAATCAACCCGATAATAACAATCCGTTTCACCATTACGCTCCTATTTGACCTTAGTGAATTTGGATGACTGAAGGACAATACCCGAAAATCTGGCTGTCGAGAATTTTGCTTTTGGGACCGGTGACGAATGTCCAATTGCAGTGAACGGTTTTAGTGGAGCCGATCAAGCTCATGCCAAAGCCCATCTGCCGGTCCATTTCCCAGATATATGCTTTCTTTTGATCGTCTAATGGTTTGGTGGTGTATTTATAACCGAATATTTTTTGCGCTTCGGTAATTTCCTTGCCGACAAACGTTTTCAGGTAATCACTGTTCAATTGCGCCCATTTCGGGGGCGAGTAATTTTGGGTCTTGAATCCCGCGCACCCGCCCAGAAATACCACCAACCCGAAAATAACAAAGAATTTCACTTTTATTCTCCTCTTTAATTCGATACCGGCCTTCTGCTGGAACCCTAAATTCTATATTCCCATATAAAAAGTGTAAGGCTTCGTCCAAATAAAACAATTGTTTCTTTTATATCGAGTCTAATGACCTGTTTATCCGGCAGATGGGCTGGCCTGGCGGGGAATCAGGCGGAGGGGAGATGTGCCTGCTCAGCAGACTTCTCTGGCGCGTAAAGCCAGATTAAACTATCGGGGAAATTGAAATGGAGCCGGCGAGAGGAGTTGAACCCCCGACCTACTGATTACAAATCAGTCAATGTAGAGACTTTATGAAACCTTTTGAAACCTTTTGAAACCTATAAACTCTTATTCATTCCCGATTT
>CAYPKH010000482.1:0-1746 GCA_964411245.1 uncultured Nitrospina sp. | reverse complement strand
CCGGTACGACCACAGGTACTGCTTGAGCGACTTGAGCTCGATGCATTCGCGGTCGGGGATATAATGGATATCGATATGGGCGAAATCCGGCTGGCCGGTGCGCGGGCACAGGCAGGTGAATTCCGGACACTCCATATGGATCTCATAATCCCGGTCCGGATACGGGTTCAGGAACACTTCCAGCTCTTTAGAGGCTTGTTTTTTCATAATTTACGGATTTTTCAGGTTTTTTTGAAATTTTTTTGGGTCGCGGCCTTGCTTTTCGGTTCTGCGGTTTTATATATGGTACTATCATTAGCACTTGCGGCCGAAGAGTGCTAATTTCCGGTCACCCCCAACGGCCAAAACCGCATAACTCATTATTTTAAAAGGATTTATAGGGTCAACCCCGTCATTCTCGTTTTGATTCAAAACGTTTAATGAATAGTTATCCATCAACAATTGGAAGTTTATCACTAATTTAAGGAGTTGTTATGAAGATTCGTCCGTTGCAAGACCGCATTCTGGTACAACCCATCAAGGAAAAGGATGTTCGTAAGGGTGGCATCATCATCCCCGATTCAGCGAAGGAGAAGCCGATCGAGGGCCGGGTGAAGGCTGTCGGCGCCGGCAAGGTGGGAGACGACGGCAAGCGGCTCAAGCCCGACGTGAAAATCGGCGACAAGGTGCTGTACAGCAAGTACGGCGGCACCGAGATCAAAATCGAAGGCGAGGAATTCCTGCTGATGCGGGAAGACGACATCCTCGGCATCGTCGAATAACCCATCCGAACCCAAAAAATACCATTCATCTTTTGAAGGAGATTGAGATACATGGCAAAGCAAATTGTTTACGATGAGAAAGCACGACACAAGATTCTGTCCGGCATCAACCAGCTGGCGGACACCGTCAGGCTGACGTTGGGCCCGAAAGGCCGCAACGTGGTGATCGACAAGAAATTCGGCTCGCCCGTCATCACCAAGGACGGCGTGACGGTTGCCAAGGAAATCGAACTGCAGGACCCGTTCGAGAACATGGGCGCGCAGATGGTCAACGAAGTGGCCAGCAAAACCAGCGACAACGCCGGTGACGGCACCACCACGGCGACCATTCTGGCGCAGGCGATTTTTCGCGAAGGCCTGAAAAACGTCACTGCCGGCGCCAATCCGATGGACATCAAACGCGGCATCGAGAAAGCCGTGACCGTGATCATTAAAGAAATCGAGAAACTGGCCAAGCCGACCAAGGATAAAACCGAAATCGCCCAGGTCGGAACCATTTCCGCCAACCACGACACCGACATCGGCGATATCATTGCCGAAGCGATGGACAAAGTCGGTAAAGACGGCGTCATCACCGTGGAAGAAGCCAAGAGCATGGATACGACTCTCGAAATCGTGGAGGGTATGCAGTTCGACCGCGGCTACCTGTCCCCCTATTTCGTGACCGACGCCGAGCGCATGGAAGCGGTATTGGAAGACGCCTTCATCCTCCTGCACGAAAAGAAGATTACCAACATGAAAGACCTTCTGCCCATCCTGGAAAAAGTGGCGAAAGGCGGCAAACCGCTGTTGCTGTTGGCGGAGGATATCGAAGGCGAAGCGCTGGCCACCCTGGTGGTCAATAAGCTGCGCGGCACCCTGAACGTGTGCGCCGTCAAAGCCCCGGGCTTCGGCGACCGCAGAAAAGACATGCTGAACGACCTCGCCATTCTCACCGGCGGCCAGGTGATCACCGAGGACATCGGCGTGAAGCTGGAGAACGTGA
>CAYPKH010000481.1:0-1748 GCA_964411245.1 uncultured Nitrospina sp. | reverse complement strand
CGAGCAACAATTATTTTCAAATTATCGCATCGACAGCCGTTCATCCTGAGGCTTGGAGGCGGACTTCAGGTTGGCCGGAGTCGCGCCGCTCAAGGGCAGAATGGACCGGTCGCCCTTCGGCAGAACCTTGAAATAGCCCCACTGGCCGGCCTGCTGGTAAGGCGTCCGGGCGTTCAGCCACAGGTAGGTGCCGGGATTGTGATACGTCCCGCCCGCTCCACTGCGCAGGAATGCCTGGAGATACTCACCGGCGCCGAACTGCTGGTTGTCGATCATATCCGAACCTTCCTGGTCCATATGACGACGCCACTGGTGGCCGTCCAGGTTGAACATCTGGTTCTGCTCGTTGTGAGCCCCGAACACGTTGATCATCACCTTGTCACCGGCATGGGCCTTCAACACCGGCGTCGCAGGATCTGAATCCGCCGCGACACAAGGCGTGAACATATTACCCAGTTCACAACCCTCGTCTTCGCGGTAAAGCCACGGCTCCAGGCGGTAGTTCACGCCGGTCAGACCCGCCACGTTCTGCAGGTAAGGCATGAACGACGTCCCCAGAATATTATCCTCATCCTGGAAATACAGCGCGAAGTCACGGTAGTTCTCGAGACCCGCGTTCTCAGGATAAGACTTGTCGATGATGACGTCCGCTTTCCAGGAATTAGCCAGGGAGATGTCTTTCCCGGTTTCCGGATCGCGGTACACCGAGCCACGCGGACCGATGATGATGCCGCCAAACAGTCCGTCGCGGACGTTGGTCACCAGATCGCCGAAATCCCAGATCAACCCGGCCGTCCGGTTGTAATCCGGATGCGCATAGAAGGTGTAGGTCTTCGATTTGCCCGGTTTAACCGTCTGATCGCCCTTGTTGTACCCGACATTGATCCCCTGTGAATCCTTGGGATCAAACGCCATGTTGTTGACATGCAGGGACGTTTTGCCTTTCTTCAGACGGTTGGTCAGCTTGACCTTCACACATTCACCGATGTTGACATGCAAGGTCAACGGATGCGGCATGACATTATCATCCGCCACTTTGCTGACCTCGTTTTCCAACACGAATACCTTGCCGTTAGGATTGTGGAGCAGAAGCTTGCGCTCAAAATCCACTTCGATCGCGTCTTCGGTGTTCGGGTTGAACTTCAGAGCCTTGTCCATCGCCACCACGCTGAAATTCTTTACCGGCGCGCCGGCGGGACAAACCTCTTTCTTCGAAGGCAGAATGCCGCGCGAGCCCATCAGAGGTTTGAGGTCCTTCCGCGGCTTATCGTAAACCCGGAAGATACCCCAACTGCCTTCCGACAGATGCGAGGTTCGGCCGTCATAGAACATATAGTCACCAGCCATTTGCTGATAACCACCGGCCGTGGTGGCCATGTCATACCGCTCCGCGATACCGATATGGATCGCGTTGGTCACGCGGGAATCGCGGTCATACCGCTCCGGCCGATACCCGTGACCCGAAAGTACAAACGTATGGGTCTCGTTCATCATGCCGTGCAGGAGACGGAACACAACCGTGTCGCCCAGATACGCGCGAATGAGCGGAGTGTCCGGATCACGATGCACCTTACTGCTGAACAGCATCGACGCATCGGCATTCTTCAACCGGGACGACAAAGACGCCGCACGGAAGTTGAAACCGCCACCGGTCGTGTGCGTGCCGCCGTTGAGATAGGGGAACGCCACTTCCTGTATGGTTTGAGGCATTTGGAAGGAAATCGACTGACCCGCTGCAATCGCGTTCT
>CAYPKH010000480.1:0-1757 GCA_964411245.1 uncultured Nitrospina sp. | reverse complement strand
CCCTGACCTTTTGCGGCAGGCCCTTATCCTTTCTTTCACCACTGACCCGCATGACCGATTCCCTGACTCTCACATTCAAAGACCGTCTGGCCCGCCGGCTGCTGTTCCGGCATGACCGGCAGAAAGCCCAAGCCAAAAACAAAGTTTGGGAAAGACCTGCCATTTATTTCATGGACCACTGGCTGCGGCAGGCCTGGCTCCAGTCCTGGCCCGGCCAATACGTTTTAAAGGAACTGCAATCCAAGCACCTATGGCAAAAGATCATCCGGGAAGATTCAGCAACGCCTGACCTGAAATTACTGCACGTCCAGGGCGCCGCTTCGCAGGCCTTCAAAGCCTATAAGTTGATCCGTCAATACCGCCTGCCGGTAGACCCCGCCGGGTTCAATCACTACACCGAGGAGACACAAACCTTCCGGCGGTGGATGACGCGTTACCAGAAACAACTCCGGGAATGGCAGGCACTGGACCCGTCGGAACTTCTGGACGGCGTATTACAACGCATGGAGCAGGGACACATTCCCCTGCCGGGAAAAATTAATTTTCACGGGTTCGATGAAATCACGCCCCAAATGCGAGACTGGTTGAATTTTTTAGAAAGCCGGCAGATTCCGATCCACTTCAAACCCTTCGAACCCGCGCCTATCCCATCGGAAAGCCTCCGGGAACTGATTTCCCAAAAACACGCCACCGTTCAGAAATACGAAGATTCCCAGAAGGAAGTGGTCCAATGCGCGCGATGGATCCGCTCGATTTATAAAGAAGGCGAAACCATTGGTATCGTCGTCCCCAAGCTGGCAGATTACCGGGGCATCATTGAAAGAGAATTCAAAGCCGAACTCGCGCCGGAGTCGGTGTATCCCTGGGTGGACAAGCCTGTTCCCTTCAATATTTCGATGGGCACCCCGTTGGCCCACGAACCGATGGTGCACCTGGCGCTTCTTCTGCTGGCGCAGAAGAACAAACGAATCCCCCTCATCACTTTTTCAACGTTGATCACGTCGTCCTTCATTAAGAACCCTGCCGAGGAAACCCAGGCCCGTAGAGAACTCGATTGGAAAATGAGGGGACGCAACATTACCCACGTCTTTCTTCCCAAAGCGTTGAATCCGGAATACAAAAAACAATGCCCTGTCCTGTCGGCATTCATTGATGAATGGATGAAGTGGATGGATGATAAACTCCTGCGCCCGCCCGGCGAATGGGCTGGAAGGATAGCAGAACTTTTAAAGAATATTGGCTGGCCTTTGGGACAAAAGGAAATCAGTGAATCAAAAAGGGACAAACAAACAATATCCAGCCGTCAATTTCAGGCATTAAATTCCTGGAAGGAATGTCTCGACGGGCTATCGAGCCTGGACCGGGTCCTCCAAAAGATCAACCGCCATCAGGCGGTGACCCACCTGACCCATATTGCCGGAGAAACTAAGTTCCAACCGCGGACACCTGATGAATCGATCCAAATTCTCGATCTTCCGGAGTCGGCGGGAATGGAGTTCGATCATTTATGGATCTTGGGATGCCACGCCGAATCCCTGCCGCCCATTCCCGATCCCAACCCGTTTCTACCCTTCCTCAGCCATCAGCAACCCTATAACCTGCCGCACTCGACGGCGGAGCGGGAGTTGCGCTTCACCGAACAGTCCCTGTTCCGCCTGGCCCACACCTGCAATCATCTGGTGTTCAGTTATCCCGCCTGGCAAGGCGAATCGGAAATGGTTCCCAGTCCCCTGCTGGCCCCCTGGCTTTTGAAAAAG
>CAYPKH010000479.1:0-1762 GCA_964411245.1 uncultured Nitrospina sp. | reverse complement strand
CTGGAACAACACGCAGTTTTCCGACCTGTCTTCATCGGATGGCGGTCAGATTCTCGGCTTGTTCGAACCTTCCCACATGCAGTTCGAAGCCGACCGGACGCAAGACCCTGGCACTGAACCCACGCTTCGTGAAATGACGCGGTTTGCCATCGAGCGGCTGCAACAAAACGAGCGTGGCTTTTTTCTGATGGTGGAAGGGGGTCGTATCGATCACGGCCATCATGCTGGAAATGCTTATCGTGCGCTTACCGACACAGTTGCATTTGCGGATGCAGTAGCTGAAGCAATACGTCTCACCAGCCCCAGTGAAACGCTCATTCTTGTCACAGCCGATCATAGTCATACGTTAACCATCAGCGGTTATCCAAAACGAGGCAACCCGATTCTGGGGAAGGCGGCCGATACCAACGGTGAGGGGCTGACCGATTCGGAAGGTAAACCGTACACAACGTTGAGCTACGCGAACGGTCCGGGTTATCTCGTGGAGCGGCCAGATCTGACCGAAGTGGATACCGAGGCCATGAACTTTCGGCAGGTTGCGGCGTTTCCGATGGTCACCGAGACACACGCTGGAGAAGATGTTGCGGCCTATGCGCTCGGCGTAAATGCCCATGCGCTACATGGTGTCATGGAGCAAAACGAACTGTATGCAATCATGTACGCAGCCTTGTTTGGACAGGAGCACTAGGGCATGGATTTATTCGAATCTCTGTTGAATTTCCTGGATTCGCTTCTCGGAAGCGCGCTCTACTTCCCCTTCCTGCTGCTTGGGGGGGGTCTGTTTTTTACGATTTACCTGGGGTTTCCGCAGCTGCGCTTTTTTGCCCACGCGTGGGGCGTGTTACTGGGCAAACACACCCCAGAAGGAGCCGAAGGCGATACCAATCACTTTCAAGCTCTGTCCACGGCGTTATCCGGTACGGTCGGGACCGGAAATATCGGCGGTGTGGCGTTTGCGATCTTTCTCGGTGGCCCGGCTGCGCTCTTCTGGATGTGGATGACAGCACTCCTTGGCATGACCACCAAGTTTGTCGAGGTTTCGATTTCCCACCACTACCGGGTCAAGGACGAGGACGGGAAGATTGCCGGTGGACCCATGTATTACATGGAACGCGGCTTGAACATGCGCTGGCTGGCCATCTTTTTTGCCGTAGCACTGGTCATCAGTTCGTTTGGCTCTGGGAATTTACCCCAGAGCAACAACATGGCCGCGGGAATCGAAGCGTCGTTTGGCATTCCTACCTGGGTGAGCGGGGCGGTTTTGGCCACGCTGTTAGGCTTGGTCATCATCGGTGGTATCCATCGCATCGCTCTCGTGGCCGCCAGCATCGTTCCGCTGATGGGTGTTTTTTATGCTGTTTGCGCACTCGCGGTGACACTCAGCAACATCGATCAGATCGGACCTTCGTTTGCCGCAGTCTTCAGCAATGCCTTCTCCGGCTCAGCCGCAACCGGTGGTTTTCTTGGCGCAACGTTTGCGTATGCTTTCAATCGGGGAGTGAACCGGGGGCTCTTCTCGAACGAGGCAGGGCAGGGGTCGGCGCCTATTGCGCATGCCGCCGCTAAAACAAAAGAACCCGTCGCAGAAGGCATGGTGTCGATTCTCGAACCGTTAATCGACACACTGATCATCTGCACGCTCACCGGATTGGTGATCCTGTCTTCCGGTGTATGGACTGAGAAATTCGAAAACGAATTTGCGTCGTTTGACACAGAATTTGTTGCAGGCGTTTCAGAATGCCGGCGTCCAGGCCAACATTCC
>CAYPKH010000478.1:0-1772 GCA_964411245.1 uncultured Nitrospina sp. | reverse complement strand
CAGGCAGGCTTTACGGGATGCGGAATGATAAGAGGAGAGTGGTGGAGTTGAGGGAGGTGGAGCCTCCCCCATCTCCCCCTCTAAGGCACTCTACCGTGTGCTCGCCCTAGGCCACTATGTTAGGCAGCTATAGCCAATCGGTCCATCCAGATCTCTATACCCAGAACCTTGACTCCGGAAGGAAGGCAGAGTAAGAAAGTGTCTGGTGAAGTCTGCCCGCCCCGACCAAAACCCCAAAAGTAGGGCAATTTAGCTACAAAAGACCCCCAAATGGGGCCCTCCCTCCCTTTTTACTCCACCAGAAAACCGCTGATCCGACCTTCAGGTTGTCCTTACTAGCCACATTCCAATCCGACTTCCTGGTTGCAAACCAGACCGCCAGTCTCTTCAGTTGCTTGCCTACCAGACAATTCCCAAAAAGGAGGCAAGTATTTACCATGAGCACCATGAAAAACAGCGGAAGAGCCAGTAAAAGTAGCTACCGGTGGCAGGACCGGTGGAAGGCCCCGGGAAAGGACCCGCAGCAGGAGGTGCCCAGCCAGGAGGTCGCTCCGTCCAGGGACCTGGCCACCCTGATCCAGCAGTTCCAGATCCATAACCAAACCGAGGGCAAGAGCCCCAAAACCGTCTTGTGGTATAACGCTATCTTGGGGACATTCTACCGGTGGCTGGAATCGGAAAAACTACCCACTCAAGTGGGGGCCATGAGCGAGGACATGGTCCGGTTATTCATCCTGGATTATCAGAACCGGCCGGGCCTGAAGGGGCCCAAGATGTCCACCCATTCGGTGGCCAACCGGGTCGTGGGCCTCAAGACCTTCTTCGGCTGGCTGGCCCAAAGGGGGTACACCCCGGGCCACCTGCTTGAGGATATCCGGCCTCCCAAGAAAGCCCAACTCCTGATAGAAACCCTGACTCCAGAGGAGATAAACCAGATTTTCAGTAAGTTGAACCCGAATACCTTCCTGGGAGCCCGAATTACCGCCCTGGTATTCCTCCTCTTGGATACGGGCCTTCGGGTATCTGAAGCGGCCGGTCTCAAAGATGAGGACGTGCGCCTGGATTCTCGCTACCTGAAGGTGATGGGTAAGGGCGCCAAGGAGAGGATGGTTTCCTTCGGCGTCTCCTGCCAGCGCGCACTACTCCAGTATTACCACGATTTCCGTCCGGAGCCGGCCCATCCGGGGGTAGATACCTTTTTCCTAGCCGTGGACGGGTACCCCATGACCACCACCGCCGTCCAGTTGGTCATAAAAAGGCTGGCCAAATCCTCCGGGGTAAACCGGCTCTATCCTTACCTCCTCAGGCATACCTATGCCACCTTGTTCCTGATCAACGGGGGCGACGTTTTCCTGCTCCAACAGAACCTGGGGCACGCTAGCCTGGAGATGGTCCGCCGCTACGTTCATCTGGCCAGCCGGACGGCGGCCGTCCGGAGCCAGAGCTTTTCGCCCCTTGATCGGCTGGATGTAAAAGAGGTCAGAAAATACAGACACAACTTTAGCCCGGGTGGGGCCAAGACGGACCGCGTTGAACCGGAGGCCCCTCGAGGTAAAAAGCCCAGCAAGAAAGGCTCCGGTCCAGGCCGGGGCGGCCAGCGAGGCGGTTAGAGAGCAGCGGTCGGAATTTCACCCCTTCTCTTAAGGGGAGCGTATCCAGCCGAAAGCAGCAGCTCGTCAATATCTCCAATAGCTACCGAATCCGAGTTGGCTACCAGAGCAAACCCCAGCATCAAGACCACGTCCCGGCTGGGGTTGGAACGCTCCCCACGC
>CAYPKH010000477.1:0-1782 GCA_964411245.1 uncultured Nitrospina sp. | reverse complement strand
ATCAAGATCGGCGAAGAGTGCGTGGGCTCAAAATCCTGGTTCTTCCAGACGACCTTGCCGGTCGATTTGTCGAAGGCCATCATCGCCTGACCTGTCTTCCCGCCGACGGGCAGAATGATCGTATCCTTGTATTCAATTGGGCTCGATGAGTAGCCTCGCCCTGGAATCTCCATTCCGAACTCTTTCGACAGATCGTGTTCCCACAAGACCTTTCCGGTCTTGGCCTCGAAGCACCTGAACTGACAGTTGAGGCCGATGGTGTACAAACGATCGCCGGAGATCAAGGGTGTCGAGTGAGGTCCTTCGCCAAACTGGATCATCAGCTTCGTGACTTCGACGCTCTCTCCCTTTTCCCAAAGGGTCTTTCCGGTCTTGGCGTCCAGACTGATGGTGTATTCCTTACCGTCTTTGCGATACATGGTGTACAACTTGCCGTCGGCCACCGTGACGGTCGAGTAACCGTCACCGAGCGGGCGATGCCACAGTCGCTTGGGACCATCTTTGGACCATTCCGCAGCGAGGGCCGATGTATCGACTTCAAAATTACGATTCGGGCCGCCCCACTGAGGCCACTGCCCGTAGGCTTCAGATGAGATGGCGCCGAGCGCTAACGCGAACGACAGCGCCAAGCTCCCGTGAATCAGCGCGGGGAGGGCTGATGACTTTCTTACTTTCAAATCCGATCCAGAAGCGCGACCGGCCGTCGCTGCATGATTTTTCAGATCCATTTCAAGGTCCTCGAGGCGAGAGTTGATCCGTCCGCATCTTGTTCGAGAGAGGGGTTCCGTCGCTCTCGAAGCAATATAGTACACCATCCTGATTCCCGATGACAAGACAACCCCGGCCCACGGCGGGGGACGCGGTGATCGGGGCACCCAACTCGAAGCGTTCCAATTCGCGCCCGGTCCGCAAGTCGAGATCGTACAGATTTCCGTCGGACGATCCCACGAAGACGCGATTGCCAACCACCACCGGCGAAGAATCGATTCGACCTTTGGTTCCGTAGTGCCATAAGACCTCTCCGGTCTTCCGATCGAGGGCCCACACTCGTTTGTCGCGGCCGCCGAGTATGATCGCTTGGGAGGTCACGGCTGCTGACGAGAGGAATGGAAACTTGCGGTCCTCCGGTTCAAACACCCATTTCGTGGCGCCGTTCTTCCAGTTGATACAGCGCACTTGATTGCCGTATGTCCCGATGAACACCTCGTCCCCAGCGATGGCCGCCGAGACACCGGAGACCGACTCCATCGACACTTGGCGCTCGGGTTTGCCGTCGGCGATCCGCAATACGTGGAGGAACTCATCGCAACCGGCCGCAAGAACCCTGCCATCGACAATGCCGGGCATGCCGTGTACAGGCCCGCCTGTTTCGAACCGCCAGAGTAGCTTTCCGCTCTTGAGATCGAGGCAATACACGAAGCCATCGTAAGAACCGAAGATCACGCGCTCGCCATGCACGTTGGCTGAGGAGATGATCTGCGCCGCAGTGGTGTAAGTCCACTTGCCGAGACCCGTTTGTCGATCGACCGCATGCATGATGCCATCGTCGTCTCCAACCAGCACAAGATCACCCGCGACGGTGGGTGAGGATTGCACAAAACTCTGTGCGCGGTATTTCCATTGGACTTTGCCCTTGCCCAGTTCGATGGCGTACAGATGTTCATCGTCGCACCCGACGTAGACTGATTCATCCACGATGGCGGCGGAAGAAATGATCGGCTCGCCGGCTTCAAACTTCCAGCGGATGGACAACCGCCCGGGAAGGGGATCCACAGCGACACC
>CAYPKH010000476.1:0-1794 GCA_964411245.1 uncultured Nitrospina sp. | reverse complement strand
CACGACGTGGTGCAGAGGGACTTGGCGATCGAACTGCTGGACTATCTATGTTCCTGGCAAAATACCCAACCCCTGTTCGATCGCATCCTGAAGGATCTCCACCACCTCGGCTCCAAACCTTTTCTCACCGACTTTGAAAAAGAGAAATTCGAAAAACTGCGCGAGGCGGAAGAGATCATCCCCGCCCTGAAGGACCAGATCGACGGCGCTAAAACGATTCTGCGCACGGAAGAGTTCTACCAGATCGACCGGTACATGGAAGCCCTGAAAATCATCGACGTCTGGCTCGATAACATTCTGGCCTCCTATTATCCGTCGCAGTTGACCGTTATCGGCAGTCAGTTGCGGTTTTCCCCGTATTCCACCGAAGAGGTACTCGACTCCTTCCGGCACCCGGAGGAAAACTTCTTTTACGATTTATACCAACAGCATTATGTCCCCGACATTCTGAAAGAGGACGTCGATATCCTGGGAATCTCCATCACCTCGGTGGAACAGGTCATTCCCGGCCTGACCCTGGCGCATCTCATCAAACAGGCCAACAAAAATATTCATATCACCGTGGGCGGCAGTGTGTTCACCAAACTGGTGGAGGTTCTGGAAAAGGGATCGCCGCTGTTCGATTTCGTCGACAGCTTCATCGTCCACGAGGGCGAAACGCCGCTGTTACGCCTGGTCGAACATTTGCGGGGAGACGGCGATCTGTCCCAAGTCCCCAATCTGGTGTACCGGGACAACGGAGAGGTGAAAGTCAACCGGCCCTTCGCCAAGGAAGAGCTGAATGCCTTGCCGACGCCCGACTTCGACGGCATCCCCTTCGATTTGTATCTCACACCGGAGCGGGTTCTGCCCATCATGGGATCGCGAGGCTGTTACTGGGAAAAATGCGCGTTCTGTTCGATTCCGTTCGATCACATGGATTTCCATGTGCGCTATGCCGAAACGGTGGTGCAGGATTTCAAAAACCTGAAAGAGAAATACGGATGCAATTACTTTTTCTTCACCGACGAGGCGCTCCCCATCAATTTTCTGAAAACATTTTCCGAAAAACTGATCGAGGCAAACCTCGACGTTCAGTGGACCGGCGAGTTGAAATTCGAAAAAAGCCTCCTGCGCGACAACCGCATGGAAACCATTTACCAATCAGGATGCCGCAAATTGATTTTCGGGCTGGAGTCCTACAACCAGCGCGTGCTCGACGTCATGAGAAAAGGCTGCCCCAAGGAAGTCATCGACAAAACGGTCGAAGAGTGCATCCGCATCGGCATCGCCATGCATTTTTACATCCTCGTCGGGTTTCCCACCGAGACGCGGGATGAAGTCATGGATTCGGTCAACTTCGTGATGGACAACCAGGCCATCCTGGATTCCCCCGGATTTTCCTGCATCGCCTCCCAGTTCGACCTGGAAAAGGGAGCACCGCTCGCCAAGGACCCGGGCCAGTGGGGCGTGTACGATCTGAGCAATCCGCCCGGCCATGATCTGTCCTTGGGCTTTTCCTACAAGATCAAGGAAGGGCTGAACGCCGAACAGGCCACCGAGGTGTATCAGGAAGTGGTGCAGAAGATCAGCCGGGAGGTCATGACCTTTCCCCACAACTATTCGCTGGCCGACGGTCTGCTGTACCTCGGCTACCACGAAAAGGAAAACATCCAGGAACGCATCTCCGCTCTTTCTAGTTAAAGACAGATCCCACCCTGCCGTTGAACACACGAAAAACTGCGATTGATAATTTTAGTTGAGACGATGGTCCTCAATAGCCATCCCCGGACCCCTCGCGTTTTTTCGAGGTGC
>CAYPKH010000475.1:0-1801 GCA_964411245.1 uncultured Nitrospina sp. | reverse complement strand
CAGGGCGGGCGGAAACGATTCGTCGGTGAACAGGATATGCCTGGTGTTGTATTTGTCTTTCAGTTGTTGCAGTTCGCTTAGAATCTGTTCGGCGTGTTTGGCGCGGAACTGGTCGATGTACCCCGCCCCGTGGTCGCAGAACGTGCACTTGCCCCAGTAACAGCCGCGCGTGCCCAGGTACGGCAGGATTTTCTCCGGCACGAAATATTTGTCCCACGGCAGGCCGTCGAAATCCGGGATCGGCAGTTCGTTCACCCGCTCGTTGTACAGCTTTTCGTTGACGTGCACTTCGCCCGCCTCGTCCATCCAGATGAGGTTGGAAACCTCGGACCAGTGCCGGCCCTCGTCCAGCGCCTGCACGAGTTCCAACATGGCGTGTTCGCCTTCGTAACAGATTTGGGAGTGAAACGCCTTCTCGAAAAACTTTTTGTTCTTGCTGATTTCGTCCTTGAGGCGCGTGGTGATATTGCCGCCGACGGTGATGTGGATATCCGGGTACTGTTCGCGGATCATCTGGCAGAAGGTCATGCCGGACATGAACTGCACCGGCGTGCCGATGGAGATGCCAATGACGTCCGGCTTCTCTTTCTCAATGGCGGGGAACACCAGCTGGCGGCACAGGTCGATGTAGATATTGACGTGCTCATCCTTGGGCGCCGCGAACAAATCCTCCGACACCCACGGCCGGTACTTGTTGAGGTTGCTTTCCACCGGGTAGAAATTGATGGCCGCCGGGAAATAGGAGGCGGAGACGTACTCCATCACTTCGCGGAATGCGTTGAGCGCCCACTCCAGTTTGTCGACCTCGTAAAATTCCCGGGAGCGGACGATCTCCTTGGCGCGCCGGACTCTTTCGATGTGGTACGGCAGGTCCGCGTAGGTGTACCGCGTCAGCATATCCTTGAGATGTTTATCATCCTTGGTGAGGCCGTGCTCCCGCTTTTTGACCCGGAGTTCCTTGAGGCGGTTCTGGATGCGCTGGCCTACGAACTCGATGAACTCCTTGGTGAAGTAATGATCGAACGCCTCGACGTTGATATCCTTCTGCACCACCTCGATGCCGTTCTGGCGCAGGACCGCCGTCAGGCTGGGCAGGGCCAGATAGGGCGCCGTGGGCACCCACTCCGGCGGAAAGATCAGCATCACTTTTTTCATAACGTATATCCTCGCGCCCTGATTGTCATGCTGAGGCGGTCGAAGCATGACCACGCCCCCCCTTCGACAAAGTCTGTCCTGAGCTTGTCGAAGGACTCAGGGTGACACAATCATTCATAAGGCTTATTATTAATGCGCCTATGGTATCATAATGGCTGCAAAATCAAGGGGGGTTGGACGCTAAAAATCAGTTTTTCCACGCGCGGGAAAGATCGCGGAAACCCTGAGGAAAATCAAACCGATTCCCCGGATTTGCCGTGAGACCGCTCTGGATTGTGATAGTATGGGGCCATCTTAATATGGAATCATTTTGAATCCTTATCCGGCTCTGGACGGGCGGCAGGAACCGGCCCGCTCCACAACCCGCCGGATATTGAACGGCATAAGGAGCACGAGAACGACCATGTCACAACAAATGACCAGTCCGGAAATCAAAGCGAAAATCATTTTGGATGAAGCAAATTTGACATTCAGTGAAACCGCCGAACGTAAAGACGAACCCAACAACCGGAAACTCGACGGCTCCGTCTGGGAAGAGGGCAAAATGGACGGTGAATTCGACGAGGAGGATTACCGCCGCGTTCTGGAAATACAGTTGGAAGCCGCCAAAATCTGCGACACCAATCCGGACCTCGAACATAAAACC
>CAYPKH010000474.1:0-1803 GCA_964411245.1 uncultured Nitrospina sp. | reverse complement strand
AGAACATCCTCCAAATGCTTCTGAATAGCCCGTTGCAACGGCCGGGCGCCGAAATTCTTGTCATAGCCCTTCGCGGCCAGCCAGTGCTTGGCCTCAACCGTCATATCCAGTGTCAATCCCTGCTGGATCAACTGCTCGTTGAGCCGGTTCAGCTGGATTTCCAGGATTTGAGTGACGTCTTCCAGCGTCAACGGCCGGAACACGATCATCTCACTGAGCCGGTTCAGGAACTCGGGATTGAACTCTTTTTTCAAATCCTGCTTGAGATCTTTCTCCATCTTGTCAAAGCTCATGTCCACATCGTCTTTATGAAAACCCAAGGAACCCTTGTCCAACGCCTTGGAGCTGATGTTGGAGGTCAGAATGATCACGGTATTCTTAAAATTGATGCTCCGCCCGTAACTGTCCGTCAGGTGGCCGTCATCCATGATCTGCAACAACAAATGGAACACGTCGGGATTGGCTTTTTCGATTTCGTCGAACAGGACCACCGAATAGGGCTTGCGGCGGACTTTCTCCGTCAACTGGCCGCCTTCTTCATACCCGACATAGCCGGGAGGCGCTCCGGTCAACCGGGAGATGTTGAATTTTTCCATGTACTCGGACATATCCAGCCGGATCAGCGCATCGCGATGACCGAACAAAAATTCGGCCAGCGCGCCGGCCAACTCGGTTTTACCGACACCCGTCGGACCCAGGAACATGAAGGTTCCGATCGGACGCCGCATATCCTTGAGCCCGGATCGGGACCGGCGGATCGCCTTGGAGATCGCTTCCACGGCCTCTTTCTGCCCGACGATCTTTTTGCCCAGCTCCTCCGCCATATTGAGCAGGCGGGTGGACTCTTTCTCTTCGATCCGGTTCAGTGGAATACCCGTCATGCTGGAGACCACATCGGCGATATCTTCTTCGGTGATGCTCGGCTCGCTGAGGGAATTTTCCTGTTCCCACTTGTCCTTTTCCACGTCCAGCTTGGAGCGTAGTTCTTCTTCCTTGTCGCGCAACTCCACTGCTTTCTCGAATTCCTGATTTTCGATTCGGATTTTCTTCTCGCGGACCAGAGCATCGATCTCGCGCTGGATCGCCTTCATCTCGGGAGACTGCGACGCCTTCCTCAACCGCACGCGGGAACCCGCTTCGTCGATCACGTCGATGGCCTTGTCCGGCAGGAACCGGTCGTTGATGTAACGGTCGGCAAACCGGACGGCGGTAATGATCGCCTCGTCGGTGATCTTCGCCTTGTGGTGCACTTCATACGGCACCTTCAAACCACGAATGATCTCGATGGTCTCTTCCACCGTCGGCGGGTTGACGATGATCGGCTGGAAGCGCCGTTCGAGGGCGCCATTTTTTTCGATGTATTTGCGGTATTCCTCCAGGGTCGTTGCGCCGATACACTGGATTTCCCCGCGGGACAACGCCGGTTTCAGCATGTTGGAGGCGTCCACGGAACCTTCCGCCGCACCCGCGCCCACCAGCGTATGCAATTCGTCGATGAACAGAATGACGCTCTTATTCTGAATGATTTCCTTCATGATGCCCTTCAGCCGCGCTTCAAACTGGCCGCGGTACTTGGTCCCGGCGATCAGCGATCCCAAGTCGAGGGAGACCACCCGCTTGTCAAACAGGGTGTCGGGAATTTCGCGTTCGATGATCATTTGAGCCAGACCCTCGACGATGGCGGTTTTGCCCACGCCCGGCTCACCGATCAATACCGGATTGTTCTTGGTCCGGCGGCTGAGAATCTGAATGACCCGCTCGATCTCCTTGCTCCGGCCGATGATGGGATCCAGCTTGCCTGCC
>CAYPKH010000473.1:0-1807 GCA_964411245.1 uncultured Nitrospina sp. | reverse complement strand
CCTGAATGCGCTGGCCGACCGGTTGCAAACCGAACACCCGCTTCCCGAATCCTGCCTGCCGGACGATGATAAATCCTCGGCGGTGCTGGCCATCCTCTACCCCCATCTACGTCAGCCGCAGGTGCTGTTGATCCACCGGTCCGAGCATCTGCGCCTGCACGCCGGGCAAATCTCTTTTCCCGGGGGGATGTATGAGGAGGGCGACGCCGGCCTGCTCGACACCGCGCTCCGGGAAACCCGCGAGGAACTGGACCTGGATATCCCGGCGTCACAGGTGCAGGGCCTTTTGCCGACGGTGCAAACGCTTACGGGATTTACCATTTTCCCGTTTGTCACGATTCTGGACGAGCGCCCCGCCACCCGCAAAAATCCCCATGAAGTGCAGGAAGTGCTGGAAATTCCCCTGTGGCCTTTACTCTCCACCCACCATCGCGAAATGGGCTATCCTACTGAAAAAAAAATGGTTGCCTACTGGTATCTGCAACACCGCGTGTGGGGCGCCACGGCAAAAATTCTGCACCGCATCGGAAAACTGGGTGCGATCTTGCAATGAACTTAAAATCAGTAAAACGAATTCCCTTGAAACTTCCCCACTAAAATCCACCGGGGTTCACAAACCCCGCCCGGCCACTTTACAAACCACCGGTTGGAACCTATCATTAGTTAAAATCACATTACTTGTAATACAAACCTCACCCTATTTTTTTTAAGGAGGACAAGCCATGAAAAGGCCCCTGGCTTGGTTTACATCGGTAATGGTCATCCTGAGCATCGCAGGAGCGGCCCAAGCCGGCAATTTAGATCCATTAAAATCAAATAATTATGCGGTGTCCGGTCTGGGCGCTCAGGATGCCCCCGGAATTTACAGCAAGGGCGTCCAGCAGGCCCAAGAGGGGAATTACCAAAAAGCGCAACAGTTCCTCGAACAGGCGGTGCGGCTGGATCCCAAGCACATCAACGCCCTCAGTTATCTGGGCCAGGTCTATACCAACAATCGCCAGTACCACAAAGCCATTCTGATTTCCAAACAAGTTCTGCAACTGGACCCGGCCCTGGAAGAGGCCAACTGGAACCTGGTGCGGGTTTACGAAATCCAGGGCTCGTGGCAACCGATGATCGAGCCTTTGAATGCCCTGACCCAGAACCAGAGCGGCACCGCCCGTTACCACGCCAAGCTGGGGGAGGCGCATTACCGGCTTAAAAACTATGAAGCGGCGTTGAATCCCCTGCAACAGGCAGTCAATCTGAATTCCACGGACAACCTCTCCGCCTACCGGCTGGGCGAGGTGCAGGCGCGCCTCGGAAATTATGAAAGCGCTGTCGCCTACATGGAGCAGTCGCTTCATTCGGTACCGTCGCGGACCGTGAAATATTACAACATGGGTCTGGTGTACGGTTACCTGAAGCGGCACGATCAGGCGATCCGCCATTTCGAGCTGGCCCTGGCCGTGCGGCCGGAATTCGCGAAAGCCTACTACAACATCGGCGCCATGTACCAGAACTCGGAACGCCTGCCGGAAGCCATCGAAAATTATGACAAGGCTTTGCAGATCGACCCGTCGCTGTCGATGGCCTCCAGTAACCTGGAATACCTGAAGGGCTATCTGGAACGCCAGCAAAGCCAGGCTGAAGCGGCGAATGCGGCTCAGGAAACACCGGTAGAAACGACACCGCCGGCCGAGGACAATCTTTTCCAGCCCCCGGCGGAAGAATCCCTGGAACCGGCCATCGAGGAAACTCCGGTAAAGGACAATCCGGTGGAATCGTTTGATGCCGTACAAGAATCTCCCGCGGAAGAGCCCGTGAT
>CAYPKH010000472.1:0-1833 GCA_964411245.1 uncultured Nitrospina sp. | reverse complement strand
TTTCACTCGACAACATGCCCACCAGGGAATTGGGAATGGCGTAGGGGCTGATCTTGTGCAGGTCCCCGGCATAATAATGAGCAAACTGCTTTTCCGAAAAGTCGAAACCGGCACCGCCGGTGCCCACCAGCACACCCAGACTTTCAAAATCCTCCTCATTGAATTCATCGAAATCGATTCCGGCATCCTTCAAAGCTTCCTGCGACGCGGCCACACCCAGCGGAACGGCCCGCGGCAGTTTTTTCAAATCGGCTTCAGAATAGAAGTCGCCCGGAACAAAACCGCGCACTTCCCCGGCGATCTGGCAGTCCAGCCCCGACGGGTCAAAACTGCCGATGCGATCGATGCCGCTGACGCCGTTGCAGGTATTGTCCCAGAATTTTTGTCGACCGGTGCCGTTGGGACTGATAACGCCCAACCCGGTAAAGACCACTCGTCTTGACATGATGCGTTGGCCTGAAAACAATTTTCATAATACTTTTATGGAGTTTATCACACTGCTTTTGGGCCGACAAAACAAAATCCGCGGGTACCTAACAGGTGCGCCGCGGTACTCGGACCACCGTCCGGCAGCAATTTAAAATTGGCCGGATTGATGCTACTCTGTCCGGGTGGAATTGTGGACCCACTTTTAATTGCGGAGCGACCTTTCTTGAATACCCCCACCGTTATTTCCGAATGGACCGGCCAGATGTTGATGACCGGATTCGAAGGCACCACCCTGAACCGGCAGACCGAAGACCTCATTCGTAATCACCATGTCGGCGGATTGATCCTGTTCAGCCGCAATTATGAAAACCCGGAGCAGTTGCACGCCCTCATCCGGAATCTCCAGGAAGCGGCGGCCTCCACCTCTACGGGATTGCCCCTCTTTATATCGGTCGACCAGGAAGGCGGACGGGTTGCCCGGTTGACGGAACCCTTTACGAAATATCCGCCGCTGTGTTGCGTCGGCCATGCTCAATCGGAATCTCTGGCTTCCCGGTTTGGCCGGGCGCTGGCCACCGAGCTTAAAGACGTAGGAATCAACATGGATTACGCCCCCGTGCTGGACGTCCACACCCGTCCGGAGAATCCCATCATCGGCGACCGCGCCATCGCCTCCGACCCACAAACTGTGGCCCGGCTGGCCAACGCGTTCATTCAGGGATTCCGGGATGCCGGAGTGATCCCCGTCGGCAAGCATTTTCCCGGTCCCGGCGATACCCGTCTCGATTCGCATCTGGATCTGCCGACCGTCCAAAGGGATGCGGCGACTCTGGAGGCGGTGGAGCTTCTGCCCTTTAAAGAAACCATCGCCCGGGGACTGGAGGTGGTCATGACCGCGCACGTGATCTACACCGCCTGGGATGAAAAAAACCCCGCCACCTTTTCCAAAACGATTCTGCAGAATATATTGCGGCAACGGCTGGGGTTTGAGGGCATCATCATGTCCGACGACCTCGAGATGAAAGCGGTGGCCGATTATTATGATTTCGATGACATGGCCCGAATAGGCATCGACGCCGGTCTGGATATGTTTTTAATATGCAACAATACGGACAAAGCCCGCGCCCTGCATGACCGGCTGACCCAGGAGGTGGACAAGGGAAGCGTTGCTCTCACACGCATTCAACAATCCGTGAAGCGGATTCTGCGATTGAAACAGAACCTCGCACGCCCCCCGTCCAAACCGCCCGATCCCGATCGCTGGCGGGCCGCCCATGGCCCCCTGGCCCAGGAACTGCAAACCTATCTGCCGGGGTGACATTTTTTCAGGATTGATTTAAGTGCCGGTTTTTCAAAATTTTTCACAATAAGAAGATTTTTTTTACCCCCCAAAAATAGGGGGTT
>CAYPKH010000471.1:0-1834 GCA_964411245.1 uncultured Nitrospina sp. | reverse complement strand
CGATCTCTTGCAGGCCGAACCGGCCATGACCACGCAGTTCGGCTGGAACCTCGAACCGAACGGCATGCTGACCGTCGGATACGACCTCAACCACAACGGCCGGCCGGATTTTTTCACGGTCCGGGTCGTGCTGGACAAATATATTACCGAGGAACCGATCGCAACGGTTGCCCGCTACCACCCGGGTCATCCGGTATTCCGGGTCGATTACGGCGTTGAGGGATTCTATTACATCGCCGCCCGGTATCCACTGTTCTATGCGGTCGACGTCAACGAGGATGGTCACTGGGATGTCATGTACAAGGACGTGGTGGAGGACGGCGTGAACGGTAACGAGGAGTTTTATGAAAGCCCGTCCGGATGGCTCGGCGCTTTGCCGGTCGGTTGAATCTGGACGAATCATCAACCTTTAATTGAAGGAGAACGCCATGTTTGATTGTTGCGACTCCAACTGGAGCGAATTCATGAAGGACAAGCTGGAATTCAAAATCGAGGAGACGGAGAAGGGCGTCCGAATTGAAGTGGTGCCGAAAGACCCCGCAAAAAAGAAGGCCTTTCAGGACCTGATGAAAGCCTGCAAGGAGTTCTGCGGTTTTGAAGATTCCAAATGCTGTTGATCGTGACCGGTGACCGCTGGGGTGGACCCCCGCGGTCATTGGACATAGTGAGTCAGGCCGATTGGGCCTGTTTGCTTTTTTTCGCGAGGATGGGCCGAGGTTTGGTTTTTTTCCTGCCTTTGGCATAACCGCCTGGGAACAGGATTTGCCGGTCGGCTCTTGCTTTCAAGGTTTTCTCGGAAATGACCTTCTTCAAGGCCCCCGAACTGTCATAAACCCGAACTTCATGCATGCTTATCTCTTCTCCTTCCGGACTCTTGCGCCACCTGACATTGATTAAAGACTCCGGCAGGGCATGCGCCCTGCCGGAAAACGATTGAACGATCGTTTATCGAGGTACGACCTTCGAGGCCTGCGGACCCTTTTGGCCCATGGTTTCCTCAAACTCAACGGTCTGGCCTTCGTTCAGGGTTTTAAAGCCCTCACCTTGAATTTCCGAGAAATGAACGAACAGGTCCTGCCCATTTTCGGATTCAATAAAACCATAACCTTTGCTTTCGTTAAACCACTTTACTTTACCTACTGACATAACAATACTCCATTGGTGACAATTGGCAAGGCTTATTCCGGATTTTCCCGGGAAGGCCTTACCGGTTTTAACAGGGGTTGGGTCTTTGGAAGGGTTTCTGCAGGCCAGATGGGGCAAAAAAAAACCAACCTAAGGTTGGCTGGTCCGTCAAAAAAAATCGCTTGTAATCTTGTCCCTAGACAGGGGTCACAATGATCCGCTACTCAATGACTTCTAACAACCCTACTTTCAATCCCCACCTTAGCACATAATTAGGGAATGTCCACCCAAATAAATTATAAAAATCAGGGCCTGACCAGGCCGAAAAATGGGAAACAACCCTTTTTACGGCTATAATCCAGGTATTTAAAAAAAATCAGGCGGTATTGAGGAACTTTTTCTCGACGATCCGGTCCACCGAAAACTTGCCGCCGCCGTATAAGATCAGAGGAATCGCTATCGCAAGAGCCAGCAGGTGATATTCAAATCCTTCGCCGGCTTGCTGGCCCGCCCAGTTCATGAAAATCCCGTTGTTCCAATGGACCAAGGCGATGGCGCCCAGCATGATGCAGGCCACGCCGGCGGCGCTCAGCCGGGTCAGAAAACCGGTGATCAATCCCAACGCGCCAAAGGATTCACCAATAATCACCAGAAAAGCGATCAGGGCCGGAATGCCAAACTGCGTCGCATCAAACGAGTTGCAGATCGC
>CAYPKH010000470.1:0-1837 GCA_964411245.1 uncultured Nitrospina sp. | reverse complement strand
TACACCAGGCCGTTGCCCCCCCGCGTCGGAAGTCCCGCCGCGCGGGCCAGCGCGGTGAACAGGTTGGTGTGGGACTGGCATTCGCCGCGCCGGTCATGCAGGGCGTCCAGGGCGGTAAACGAATCCACCAGGACTTTATCGAGGTTGTCGTAGACCCAGGTGCTGATGACTTTCGCGGCCTGCCAGGCGTCCGGTTCGCCTTCCACCAGATCTTTCGCCAGGGTGCGGATCAAAGGATGGTTCACCTGGATTTCGGGCGCGTCCTGCAACAGGTCCCGGTGCTTTCCCCCGGGGACCGGTAGCGACACCCGTTTCACCGGCGCTTTGGGCTCCCGGTGGATGAGCAGGGTGGTGGTGTAGGACTCTTCGCCTTGTTTCTCGGTTTTGAGCACCTTCTGCCGGTGGTCCTGCGGGATGGAGTCCGGGCTGTGCACCTTAGAGAGTTTTAATTTCAATACACCGAGGTCCTCCGACGCGGGGATCGGTTGCTTGACCTTGACCAGGCTGAGCGTGATGAAACTGCTGACCGACATCGGCCGGTCACCCAGCTGGATCGCCGCCTCTTTCGTTTCCTTGACCGATTCGAAGCCCTGTAGCGAACGCTCGCGCAACACTTCGCCCTCGGCGTTGGTCCACAAGGTGGTGGTCATTCCCGCGAACTTCTGCTGAATGACGAAAGTGTTGACGTTCCGGCCGTCATGTTGAATCGTCTCTTTCCGCAAAATCTGATACGTCATGGGCAGAACCAATTGAAACGGCTCGACCAGCAGGTTGAGCGTGCCCTTCTTACCCACCTCGAATCCCTCCCTCATGAGGTTCAGCCAGACGGTGGCCGAAGGGTAAATGCCCTCGGGGAAGTCGATGGATTTTTCCTTATGGAAACCGCGGCCGGTGATTTCGAGGATCAGCTTGTGGCCCTCGACCCGCCCGACGATCTCCTGCCGTTTGCCCATGATTTCCTGGAGCAGGACGAACCGTTTCAGGCTTAAATCGAGGTTCAGGGTGGTGTTCTGGGTGAAGATGGTGGACTGGTCGATTTGACCGGATTGGAGGCGGAAATACATCTTGGTGTAGACCTCGATGGCCTGGTCCCCGACCTCCACCCGGGCGTGGTTGAAGCCCATCTTGTGGCCCTTGAAATAGGTGCCCGACCAGTCCTCGCTGTCCACAATCGGCACTGCACCGGCCCACCCGGCCCACAACAACGCCGCTCCGAAGAAGGTGACATAAAGAAGCGATTTAAGTTTCATAGATAATCAGGTTAACACATAGGACCCCAAATGGAAGGCGGCAATTCCCCCCCCTCCCCCCAACCGCGCCCCTATCAAAGAAGCGTAAGGGCAGGGAATCAATCCTCCTGCGCCGGCAAAAAATTAATGTGAAATCGGGTGGGGAGGCGTGATAAAATGACTTTTTGTGAACCGGCGCGGACCATTTGGACCGGGTTCGCCCCTCCTGACCGGACACTCATGGCAAGCCAAGAACCGGAAACCTATCTCACATTCGACGATGTATTGCTCCTGCCCGCCTACTCCAAGGTGCTCCCTGCGGATGTCGACCTGACCACCCGGCTGACCCAAAAAATCATATTGAACTGCCCGCTGGTGAGCGCGCCCATGGACACGGTCACCGAAGCCGGCATGGCCATCGCCATGGCGCAGGAAGGCGGCATCGGCATCATCCACCGCAACCTGCCGCCCAACCAGCAACGCAAGATGATCGACCGCGTCAAACGCGCCGTCAGCGTGGTCATCGACGATCCCATCACCCTGGAGCCGGACCAGACGCTGGGCGAGGCGCTCCAGATCATGGACAAATACAACATCACCGGCATCCC
>CAYPKH010000469.1:0-1843 GCA_964411245.1 uncultured Nitrospina sp. | reverse complement strand
AGCATCAGCGCCACCAGGTCGGTGAAGGTGATCAACCAAACCCGGGTGCCCCGCTCTTGCGTCGGTGCCTGGCCCTGAATTTTCAGTTCTCTTATGTCCACAACCGTTTGTCCTCAACCGTTCCCACTCAAAGCCCGGTTACGAGGGGCCGGAAAATCTTAATTCAACTTCGTCCTGGTGCCGAACGTAAAACCGCATGGTGATTTGTTCCGGGTCGCCGGGAGACAACCCGATGGAAATACTATCGGGCGGCGCACCCCGGGCGATCATCTCTCTGACGAAACTTCCCGCCCGGGCCATTTCCAGGGTCTCGTCAACGGGCAGGTTCGCGTTATCGGTATAAGGGACGCCGATCACGAATTCCATATCGAATCTCAGGCCCGGCGGCCGGCTGCCCAGGGCGGCAATGGTCCGGTCCATGAACGGAAAAACATTCTGACGGAACCGGGTTTCGCCTTCATAAAACATGGCGCTTGCCGGCATCCGGGCGCGCATCAGGCTGCCTGGTTTTACAACCTTCACCTTGGCGACCTGAAGGGACGTCGCGAAAATGCCCGTGACCTTTTCCTGGAATTCCTGCCTTCCCAGGACCTCGCCTTCCTTGGCCGTAAAATCGGTCGGTTTATCGCCGGACGGCTGCAGCGTGGTGAAGGTGGACGTGAGGCTCTTCATCACGGCCTTTGATTTTGCTTCCTCGACCGTCGATATGGCCACCAAAACGATAAAAAAAGCGAGAATCAGAAAAAATAGTGACAAGAATACGAAGACGGTGCCTTGGTGGCCGCCGTCACGGGGCGCTACGGGGATCAGGGTTTCGTCCATGCGTTCCTATTTGAATTCTTCATCCATCTGTTCAACAACCGGGTTTCCCGGGCACGGCCTAGAAAACACCCAGGACGCTGGCCATTTTGCCCTTCAGGGTTTCCGCGTTGAACGGTTTGACGATGTAGTTGGAAACACCGGCTTCCTTGGCGGCGATAACGTTTTCGGATTTGCTTTCGGCGGTAATCATGATGAACGGAAGGTGTTTCAGCTTCTCGTCGCCTCGCACCTGGCGAAGAAGCTCGATCCCGGTCATCGGTTCCATGTTCCAGTCGGAAATCACAAAATCGAATTTTTCGGAACGTAGTTTCCGTAGCGCCTCTGCTCCATCCATGGCCTCGTCGATGTTGAAAAATTTCAACTGTTTGAGCAGGTTGCGAAGAATCCTCAACATGGTTTTGTAGTCGTCCACGACAAGGATTTTCATTTTCATATCGACGGCCATCATTCCCTCCACATCTCAGAATTGGCGATTCCACGAAGGTTTTCAGTAACGGGAATCACAGCAAATTCCGGTCCTGTCCTGGGGAAAAAATACGTTTGAAAAGATTAAATTGCAGTAAATCAATAGGATAATTAATCACCCTCTAGCCGCCGATCTGCGCCCCGGTTCTGGGCAATTGGCGCAAGCGGGCAAGTTCGACGGTCATATCACGGGCCTTTTCCGGGTTCATCTTCGCCATGATCGGCGCCAACTTCCGTTCCTTCATCCGTTCGGCGACCTCAAGCAGCGTATCCATTTCCATTTTCTCGAAGATCCGTGCCGCATCCTTGGGCTTCATGTTCTCGTAAATCTTGACAAGGCTCAGGATCTTGGCGTCCTGCTGGGCATCGAACGTCTTGATCAGGCCGGCGATGGTTTCCCTTAACACCTTCAGCTCTTCGACCTTTTTGTCGATCCGCTTTTCCGCCGCCGACAATAAGCCGGTACGGATTTCCAATTCCTGCTCGCGGGATTCCAGCACCCGCCGGCGTTCGGCAAGCTGTTGCAGGAGATCGATTTCCGCCTGGGTCAGCAGGG
>CAYPKH010000468.1:0-1844 GCA_964411245.1 uncultured Nitrospina sp. | reverse complement strand
TCGACAAAGAGCGAACGATATCCATTTTACGGGTATTTGCCGCCCGCGCCGGCGCTGAGCTGGACCGGCAAAGAGCGGAAGAAACCATCAAGAACATGGCCTACCACGATGCGTTGACCGGCCTGCCCAACCGCATCCTGTTAATCGACCGGCTCACCCTGGCTCTGGCTCATGCCCATCGTGTTAAAAAGCGATTGGCGGTAATGTATTTGGATTTCGACCATCTCAAATTGGTCAACGACAACTACGGGCATGCCATCGGCGATCTCTTTCTCAAGGAGATGTCCCGAAAGCTGAAATCCGGCATCCGGGAAGAAGATACCGTCGCCCGGCTGGGAGGGGATGAATTCATTCTGCTGTTGCCCGAATTGCATGACCGGGAAAATGCCGTGACCCTGGGTGAAAAATTGATCCGCCTGGGAAGAGAACCCCTGGAACTGGACGGGCATGTGATCAAATCCTCCTTCAGTATCGGCATTTCCCTCTATCCGGATGATGGCACCGATTACGAAACCCTGCTCAAAAAGGCCGATGATGCCTTGTACGAAGCCAAGCGCAAGGGCCGGGACCGGTACCAGTTTGTAGGATAAATTTTTCCTCTATTTGCTGATATAGGCTAATAAATAACTGACTCCTATGGGATTGATTAAGTACAACGACTATCGCATTTTAATCGCAGAAGACGATGAAGACGATCTGTGGTTTTTTAGGGAATTAATCTATGAGTGGAAAGATTGGGATTATTATACCAGGCGAAATGACAAGGTGACTGTGACTGTGGATTCCGCTCCCACCCGAGAGGATATTTTCCGAAAGTTGGAAAAATCCCATTATGATCTTTTTTTCCTGGACTACCGCCTGGGCAAATGGAATGGTTTGGAGATATTAAAAGGCATTCGGGATAAAGGCTACATCCTTCCGATTATCATGTTGACCGGCCAGGGAGATCAGGAGACCGCCATTCAAGCCATGAAGAACGGTGCCAACGATTATCTGGATAAATTGAATCTCACACCAGAAAGCCTCTTCAAAACCATTCGGCACACCATCAATTTGTTTAGGGAAGAACAAAAAAGAATTCGGGCAGAAGAATCCCTGAGAGTTCAAGGACTTCTTTTGCAGGGAGTGTCCGAGGCCGCCATACGACTCCTGACCGTTTATGACCATGAACCCGCCATCCGGGAAGCATTGGGAATCGCTGGAAAAGCAGGGAACATGGACCGTGCCTATGTCTTTCAGGATCATCCTCATCCGGAAAGCGGGGAAGGTGCTTTCAGCCTGAGATATTTTTGGTGCAGTGAGGGTGAAAAAAATTTTGGTGATGGCTTACATGATTTGACTTATACCAGCCTGGGATTTGGCGAATGGATAAAAGAACTGAGGATGGGGAAATCCGTCAGTCATGTTGTGGATTCCAGCGATTCGGCCTCACAGTTTTTTCAAACTCAGGGAATCCAGTCATGCGTTTTGGCGCCTTTCACTATTGACCATACCTTTTGGGGGTTTGCATTATTTGCCAACTGTCATTCCTGTCGAGTCTGGTCCCCCGATGAGGAATCGATATTAAAAACCTTTTCGGCAAGCATAGGTAGTGAAATAAAAAGAAACCGCGATGATCAGGCCTTTCGATCGATCGTCAAAGGAACTTCGGCGCAAACCGGAGACGAGTTTTTCAAATCGCTGGTGCGTAATTTGGCTTCCGCTCTGCCGGCCCGTTGCGCCATGGTCAGTGAGGTTTTAGAAGGCCAGGACTCGAAATGCCGAATCATAGCGGGATGGAATGGGGAGATGACGAAAAAGTTCTTTTGGAAACATTTTATCACCGATCTCCATTATAAAGTGCC
>CAYPKH010000467.1:0-1846 GCA_964411245.1 uncultured Nitrospina sp. | reverse complement strand
ACGTCGGTCCCTACTCCATCGCCGTCACCTTTCCCGCCCCGCCCGGCAGTGCGTTGAAAGCGGAATACAAGGTGAGCTGGCGGTACCGCACCATCACCTTTGCCTCCGGCACCCCGACGTTGAAATTCGGAACCCATGTCATCGGCACGTTCAACGGCCCGCGCGCGGATTTCGATTACACGCAAACCTTCACCATATCCTCCGGCACCGGCGGCAACACCTGGAGCATCACCCTCAACTCCGGATTTATGAAATTTGACCTGTTGTCGGCCGAACGCACTGTGTATTACACGCCCAATCCAGCGACGCTGTCGAATCCTCTGGATACCGTGAAAGGAGGAAGCGTCAGCCAGCACGGGTCGAGTCCGGTGCTGTCCGCCACCACCGAAAAAAGCACCAACACGGTGGTGAACTTTTTCGATATCAGTGCTCTGGTCAACCGCGACTGGACCTGGTTCACCGGCCGGGTGGTGGAGATCGAGTACACCGGAAGTCTGGACGGGCGCACCGCATACATCATTCATACCGCGTTTGAAATCGAATACGCCCGGCGGCGTTTGGCCGCCACCGATGAAGTTACCGCAGATGTGACCGGTATCAAGGATGACGGCACCGGTACGATCACCGGCACGCCGGGCGCGGTGATCGAACGGCCGGACCAGGTGTTCCGCTGGTCGATCCTGAATCTGCTTGGACTTTCGTCTTCGGTGATTGACGATGCCTCATTCAACCAGGCGGGCACGGAGTTCGCCAACGCCATCACCGGTGGTTACCAACTGGCGGGGGTGGTGCAGAGCAAAATATTACTCGATACGCTGTGGCGGCAATGGATGAAAGAAAGCCGTTCGGATTTGTTCTGGGATGCCGCCGGCAAAGCCCGCCTCCAGTTTCGTCCGTTGAATCATTCTTCGGTGGCGGACGGCCAGGCAGTGAAAGCCCTGGCCGACACTATGGTACGCCTCGACCCGGAATCGGGGGCCGGGCGCATTCGGTTCCAACGGACGCCTTCGGACCGGGTGGTCAACCATATCGAGTTGGGGTACTGGCGCGACTGGGCGGCGGGTCATTACCGACAGATTCATGTGGCTTCGGACAGCGACACAATCAGCCTGTTCGGCAAGCGCGAGCGGCCCGGCGAATTTTTATTCGACTGGTGCCGTGTGGATGATATGGCGGAGGATCTCGCGCAATTTTATCTGGCGGAATTGAAAGCGCCGCAGACGCTGGTGGCCTGCGAGGTGTTTCTCGATCAGCTGGAACTGGAGCGCGGGGACTTCGTGACCGTGTCGCATCCCCTGGTGTCAGGGGCAAGTACCCTGCACGGCATCGTATTGCCCGGCAGTTATCATCCCGGGTCGGGAACCGAGCGGCGCATGGACGGATTGGATTTGATGGTCCGCCTGTTTCCCAGCGAGCATTTGCGCGACCTGTTGTTGGAGAATCTCGACGTCACCGAAGCCTCCAGTTTGCTGGCGACGTTTGAAGTGGATACGCCGGAGACGGTGGATGTCACCGACCAGGCTTTTGAAGATGAAGCCGACGGCTGGGGTTCGCAGGACTGGGGCACCAGCGGCTGGGGCGGCCTGGTGCCGCTATGACGCCGGACGGAATCCTGCAGGAAGAGAAAATCACCCTGACCCTCTGCGGGCCGGGGGGCGAGATCAAAGAACAGTTCACCTTCATTACGAAAAGGAGTCGATCCCATGATCGTCGATTCAGGACTACAACACATCGCCGACCAGATGTCGGACCAGAGCCAGGCCGTCATGAGCCACATGGCAGTGGGCACGGGCACCAATGCCGAGGCGGCGAGAAGGATCAGCAGGACGTTTCTCGCAGGCGACGT
>CAYPKH010000466.1:0-1848 GCA_964411245.1 uncultured Nitrospina sp. | reverse complement strand
TGCCTGGGCCAATGTCCGGACTCCCGAAAAGCTGGTGCAGGCTCAGCCCTCTCCTTCGCAACCGGCTCCTTCGGCTCTGATCGATCGCCGGATCATCGATGAATTCCGGAACCGGCTGAAAAAATTTCATATCACTGCAAAAAATATTCATGTGGAACAGGGCAGCCTTCAGGTGATTCGTAACGGACCGCCCGAATCCCGCGAAACCGAACCGCTCGGGTTTTCGTTCGATTTGAAAATCCGGCGGCCCGCCGACGGGGTGGTCGATGTGATCCTCGAAGACGTGCACCTTGATCTGGGACCGCTGTTTCTGCTGGGACGGATGGAGGCCGACGACGTGCTTTCGGACACCTCCCGCCTGGAGATTCAGCTTCGCACCCAGCCGTTTTCCATAACCGAATTGGTGCAGACCCTGCAACCGCACCCGGAAAAAAAATCCGACACCCCGGCAAACCCCGTCCTACCCGTTCGCATCGAACAGTTGACGCTTCTGGCGTCCTGTCCGCTCAATTCGCTGGCGGATGGGGCCGCCCTGCGACGCGATCTCAAGGCGGAAACCCGCTTCGTGGCTGGGGATGCCCAGATCCCCGTGGGAGATTATCAGCTGGCGGTTTCCCAGGTGAAGGGCAAAGCCCGGTGGGAGGAAAGCTTTATTCTGTACAACGTCCAGGGGGAAGCCCTCAACGGCAAGGTGCGCATCGACGGCCAACAACCCTTTCCGCTTCCATCGGAAGACGATCCCAGTCCTTACATTGAAGCCGAGATCCAGTTGACCGACCTCGACCTTTCCCGGTTGACCGCCCCGCAGGGTTGGGCCCCGCCCCAGGGACGGTTCTCCGGAATCCTGAAAATAGCGATTCCCCGGACGCTGGATGGACCCCCGCGGATCAGCGGATCTCTGGTGGGGGAAAATCTGACCCTGGCGGCCAAAAACTTTAAACTGGCCTCACTGAAAACCGAAATCCAGTTCGAATCGCCTCCGGACAAACCGGTGACCATGGATTGGACCGCCGAGCAGGTGACGGTGGATCAGGTGCGTTTTCGGAAGGTCGCGGCCAAAGTCAGCCTGCCTCCCGGCAAAATCGTTCTGGCCCAATCCACCTGGACCCCGGCCCACGGCACCCTCACCGTCCATGGCACTTACGATACCGAATCCCGTAAATATCGACTGAAGTTTTTGGGAAAAAACCTGCGGGCGGGTGATTACACCCGAAACCAAATGCAAGGCTTCATGCGGGCGCACGGTTCGTTGAACGGTTATGTTCCCGAGAAATTGCCGGGTATCCGCGGCCTGTTTGGAACCGTTTCGGTCAAAATCAGTCCCGTCACATTTGACAAGTCGGAAGCAGTCAAGAGCCTGCTCAAGGTCATCGATCCGGTGTTTTTCCGGAAACGGAGTTCAAGGGGATTACGGTTTGATTATCTGGGAGGGAATTTCAAAATCAACAACGGCAAATTCAATACCAGCAACCTGGCGTTGAAGGGCGAGCTCATGGATATTTATTTCGAAGGCATCTTCGACGGGTACAACAAGACCCTGAACATGGTGGGGAGAGCGCTTCCAAAATTCAGCCTGAGCAAGGTCCGCAAGGCTTCGCCTCAGCTGGCCCGGCTGTTGTCGAAAGTGCAGGCGGAGAGCGGGTTGATCGAAACCCATTTCAAGTTGGACGGTCCGGTCTCGCGGCCTCAAATAAGGCTGCTCGGAATCAAGCCGCGCTTGAAAAAAAACGGTCGGTAACTCAGGGGTTCTGAGGATGGATGGGATTTAAACGGATTTGACGGTGAGGTCGCCGTCCAGCTGTTGCTTGATCAGCCGTTCGATGTGCTGGAGCGTGCCGGTTTCGGACG
>CAYPKH010000465.1:0-1848 GCA_964411245.1 uncultured Nitrospina sp. | reverse complement strand
CTGCAACCCTGCATGGCGGCGGCGAGGGAATCGCGGTCCCCCAAATCTCCAGTCACCACCTCGGCGTCCAGGCCTTCGATGTTGGACCGGTCCGAGTCGGGGCGCACCAGCACGCGCACGTCCCGCCCGTCCGCGATCAATTCGCGCAACAGGGCCGCTCCCAAAAAACCCGTTGTGCCGGTCACCAGTGTTTTCATGATAAAGGAAAGATTCTGCCCCTGGAAAGGAGATCTCCGCTGAATGCTGTCACCCTGAGCCTGTCGAAGGGTGACACGGAGTCATGCTTCGACGGGCTCAGCATGACCCACAGGGAAGGTGCAATAATCATTAATAAAAAAGCTTGATGTCCGCCTGCTGACGCATTTGGGCGACCATTTTCTGATGTTCGCTCAAGGTTTTTTCCCGTAACAGGGTGTTCATGATATCCGTTTTGACTTCGGACAGTGGCCGATGGCCTGCGGGAATTTTCTGCGTCCATTTCAGGATATGGTAACCGTAAGGCGAGCGGACGGGTTCGCAGATTTCGTTTTGCTTGAGCCCCTGCAACACCTCAGCCAACACCTCCGGCAATTCGCTCAGTGCCAGCGCGCCCCAGCTTCCGCCCTTTTTTCCCGTGGTGGTGTCTTCGGAATGCTCCTTGGCCAGCGCCGCGAAATCCGCCCCCGCTTTCAACTGCCGGTGGAGGTCCTTAATTTTTTCAGAGGCGTCCCGGTCCACCAGGGCATTTAAACGCTCCGCCTTTTTGCGGGCGGCCGCATCTTCGATGGGTTGATGCGCGCCGGGTTGCAGGGCGGCGGTGAAGATATGATGCGCTTCGTATTGTTCCGGGGTGCGGAACCGGTCCAGGTTTTTCCGGTAAAAGGTTTCCACTTCCGCATCGCTCACCTGGACCTTGGGGACCACCTTCTTCCGGATGATGGCTTCCTCCACCATTTGTTTTTCGAATTTGGTTTTGAGCAGGTCCAGAGTCAGCCCCTGAAGGTCCAGCGCGGTATTGAACAGGATTTCGGACGGAAACTGTTCGCGGGTTTCCTGAACCCTCTGCTCCAGCAGTTTCGGGTCGATCCGGATACGCATCTTGTGCGCCTGCTGGTAGATCAATTCCTGATCCACCAGCCGCGCCAACGCCTGGTTGGAAAACTCCGACAACTCTTTTTCGGAGAGCGTCTTGTTCTGCTGCCGGTTCATCAGGCGATAAACCTTGATCTCGCTGATCAGCAGTTGCGAGTCCAGCGCGACTCCGTTGACCGAGGCAATGGTTTCGGGAATGGGCCGCCCGTTGACCTGAAACGGCTCCGCAAAGGCCCCTCCCGGCGTCGAAAAGATCAGGATCAGGCCCAGCAGGGCCAGGGAGCGTGCAAGGGTCGTTAGGGGGTTCATCAGGTCCTTATTTCTGTTCACTTGCGGGGGGCAGTTCGGTCCACCATTGTCCCCAGCGTACCGACTCCACGCTGTTTTTGAAACCGCCATAAGGCTGGTACCACACCGAAAACGCGCCCGATGACGAGTTTTCAGCCGCAACCTCCACCCACCGGTTGGGCGGGAAGGATTCCAGATCCGCCACCGCAATGGGGGCATCGTCTTTTTTGCGGACGATCAGAAAGCCCCGGTCCGGAGAATGCTTTCGTTTGCCGAAAAGGGTCACCGTGGTGCCGGCGGGACCGTTCAGGTCGATATAATAATACCCCGTTTGTGTATTTAAAGAATACTCGGTGAAATCTGCCGAGCGGTCTGTTTTGCGAATGCTGATGAAATCCGCACAATGTCCGCAGGCCCCGTAAAAATAGGGGTCCGTCTTCCAGAGGAGGAGCTCCACCGGGCTCGAGCCCGTGGCGCTGACGCTGAATA
>CAYPKH010000464.1:0-1850 GCA_964411245.1 uncultured Nitrospina sp. | reverse complement strand
TCGTAATGCGACTCGACTTTCTGCGCGGCGGGCTGTGCGGTGGTACCTGAGCCCTCAGGGAGATCGGCCAGCAGACTTTTGAATCCTAATTCGGTAAAAATATCGCGCAGTTTGTCGGTATCCGGTTCTTTCATTTTGAGATCTGCGACCTGGCAGTCGAGTTTCATGTCGGTATCGATGGTCACCAGCCTCCGGCTGAGCAGGGCGTTTTCACGGTCCGTCGCCAGTTTTTCCTTCAGTTTTTTCTTCTCAATTTCGTTGATGTTTTTGTATAGCTCTTCAATGGAGCCGTATTTCTGGATCAGCTCGGTCGCCGTTTTGGGACCGACTCCCTTCACGCCGGGGATGTTGTCGCTGGAATCGCCCATCAGGCCCATCACCTCGATCACCTTCTCCGGCGGTACGCCGAACTTGTCGATCACCTCCGGTTTCTCGAAGCGTTTGTCCTTCATCGTGTCGAGCATGTGGACGTTGGGGGAGATCAACTGCATCATGTCCTTGTCGCCGCTGACGATAGTGACCGCCATTCCCGCCTGTTCGCCTTTCTTGGCGAGGGTGCCGATGATGTCATCGGCCTCGTAGCCGTCCTGCCGCAGGCTGACCATATTGAACGCCGCCACCAAGGGTTCGAAATAAGGGAACTGTTGCGCCAGGTCTTCCGGCGGGGTGTCGCGGTTGGCCTTGTAGTCGGGGTACATGTCGTGGCGGAAGGTTTTGGCTTTCGAGTCGAACACCACGGCCAGGTAATCCGGTTGCTCGTCGCGCACCACCTTGGAGAGCATGGTGGTGAAGCCGTACAGCGCGTTGGTGGGGAGTCCTTTGGAATTGGATAGAAACTGCCGGATGCCGTAAAACGCCCGGAAGATATAGGATGATCCGTCAATCAGGTAAAGTTTCGGTTTCTTCGGCATAACAGGAGGGATTTTACCACAGAGATCACAAAGAAAAACCAGCACCGGGCCTTGCCCGGCCTGCGGCGGTTCGCCGCTATTTGAATCGGGAAATGGCCGACTTTATTGCAGTTCCCATTGCGTTCCACGAAATTTCAATACCCGTCTTGAGGTCTTCCCATGCTTCTCCGCTCGCTCCTTTGAGTTCATGAAGTTTTTTCTGCGCGGTCAGCTGCTGGGATCGAAGCCCCTCGATCTCCTTGTAATACTCACCTTGCAAACCGGTCTTTGCCTTACCGGCTACGACCTTGAGCTTGTCGATCTCCGTGCCCCATTCGTCTAATTGTGCCTGCAGTTTCTTTTGATACTCTTCTTTCACGCTCATTCACTTTTCTCCTGTAAATTATGCTTATAAAGCCAGTTTACACTAAATTGAGATTAGGACCCATGGGGGAAAGGTGCTTAGATTTACTTGGGCCAGACTTGTCTTCCAATACTTTTAAATTTCGAAATTGATAAAGCTCCTCGTTCATTCCTAGCCTTACTTCCCGGCTTCTTTAAAGCTCTACTAATAGCTCTTCTATCGGCCTCATACATATATTGCGGCTCAAACATTTCATCCATCATCACAAAAATCACAACGTCCCAGTTATGATTGAGGCGGATCGACCCCAACATCCGACCAGTCAATCTGTTTTCTGATGAGATACTGCGCGATTTTATTTGAATCAACCTTCCTGCTCTATCAATCGCATCATAACCCGGTGCTCTAGCTTCTGCCAACTTAAGCCGCAAATGCTTTGCCGCCAGATATTCCCCTATCTCCCCGGTAATTCCGAGAGGCTTCCCGGTTAACTGATAGTACTCAATTGCGGCCTGCTTCGCCTTCTCTAAAACTTCTCCAATTTTTTTAATGGACACCATTTCTAATCTTCTATTTGAATATTTCCTCCTTCTTCT
>CAYPKH010000463.1:0-1874 GCA_964411245.1 uncultured Nitrospina sp. | reverse complement strand
TGGCGACCTGCCTGTCGATTGGATTGCCCTATTTGAAAGCCGGCGGGAGGATGATTTTAATGAAGGGCCCCGGGGAGGTAGAGGATTTTCCCGAGGATAACCCCCACGGCGGCCGTATGGTAGTCACCCGGACCGTTGCCGGGTTTGATGGCAGGGCATCTCTTATGATGGTTATCGAAAAGTGTTCCACGTGAAACATTTTAATATCCTCCGTGCCGCCCGGGCCATATGACGCCCATTGATTTCTGAAATATTTCCGTACTATTCAAAATGTTCCACGTGAAACATTAGAATCAGACCAGAAAAGGGATTGTTCAGCCGGAAGTCCTGTGTTAATTTGGGGTGGGAATAGCCATTCTCGGGGGTATTTCATGCCTAAGATCATCTCTATCGCCAATCAAAAAGGCGGCGTTGGAAAAACCACCACAGCGATCAATCTGTCGGCCTGTATCGCTCTCGCCGGCAAGAAGGTTTTATTGATCGATGTCGACCCGCAAAGTAATGCTACGGCCGGTTTGGGGTTGTTTTTAAACAATTCCCAAATGGGTACCTACGACCTCATCAACGGCAATGCGGCGATCGACCAGGTCACATACCCCACCGCTATTGAAACTCTTTTCATCATTCCATCGACGGTGGACTTGGCGGGAGCGGAGGTGGAGCTGGTCAACCTAGAGCACCGGGAGACCCGGCTGAAAGCCGCTCTAAGCCACCTCGATTCCCGCTATGAGTTTGTAATCATTGACTGCCCGCCTTCTCTGGGACTCCTGACCCTGAATGCTTTGACGGCCAGCCATTCCGTCCTGATTCCCACCCAGGCAGAGTATTACTCCATGCAGGGTCTGGGCCGCTTTGTCCAGACCATCAAAATGCTCAAAGGTTCCCTGAACCCGGAATTGAGGATTGAGGGGATCCTGTTGACCATGTTTGACGGCCGTACCAGCCTGGCGCATCAGGTGCGGGAACAGATCGGGAAGTATTTCAAGAGTGCTCTTTTGGACACTATCATCCCACGAAATATCCGGTTGAGCGAGGCTCCCAGCCATGGCCAGCCGATTTTCCTATATGACAACCGTTCCAAAGGGGCCGATTCCTATATCGAGTTGGCCCGGGAGATCATCGCGCGTTCCAAGAAACCCGCGGCACCATCAACCCTGGCAACCAGTGAGACCGCATCGTGAACAGAAAAGCTTTAGGCAAAGGCATTAATGCTCTTATCCCGGATTTTGAAATGGCAGATTCCCCTGATTCCGGCAAAGCCGGTATGGTCGAACTCTTGATCGATGAAATATTTCCGGGAACCACCCAGCCAAGAAAAGATTTCAACGATGAAAAACTGCAGGAATTGGAACAGTCCATCCGGGAAAACGGGATCATCCAGCCCATCGTGGTGCAAAAGCGGGAGAACGGATATGAAATTATCTGTGGCGAGCGGCGCTGGCGGGCCAGCAAAAAAGCCGGCCTCAAAAAAATCCCCGCCGTCATCCGGGAAGCCAGCAACACCGAATCCCTGCAATTGGCGCTGATCGAAAACATCCACCGCCAGGACTTGAATCCGATAGAAGAAGCTGAAGCCTATAAACGGTTATCGCAGGAATTCGGGTTGACCCAGGACACCATCGCCAGGCGGGTGGGAAAAAACCGGGCGACTATCGCCAATTACCTGCGTCTTCTCCAATTGTCGCGGGGATTTCAGGCGGATTTGATCAGCGGGCGTTTGACCATGGGGCATGCCCGGGCCATGCTGGCGCTTAAAACTGAGCAGGAAATGGAAGAGGCGCGGCGGGAAGTGCTCAACCGCACCATGAACGTCCGCCAGTTGGAATTCTACATCCAAAAGAAAAAATCGGGCACAGCCGGACCCCGCCCCAGAC
>CAYPKH010000462.1:0-1876 GCA_964411245.1 uncultured Nitrospina sp. | reverse complement strand
CTTCCTGCGAGTGGCTGAACAGCGGTTCCTGATACACCTCGTACTGCTTGCGGGTGGGGACTTTGCGGGCGGAGGCGTCCACCCGTCCTCCCAGCAGACCGCGGGCCGACGGGGAATAGACCATGGTGCCGACCCCGGTGCTTTCGCATAACCGCGACGCTTCGTTTTCGTTTTCGCGTTCCAGCAGGTTGTAGGCGATTTGGTTGACTGCGAACTGCGACAGGTCGCCGCCGAGGCGGGACAAATCTTCCGCTTCGAAATTGGACAGGCCGATGGTTTTCGCCTTGCCGCTGTCGCGCAGTTTGATCATGATGTCGGCCAGTTTTTTGGATTTGTCGGCGGTGTTGAAGTAACTGCCGGGCCAGTGGACGAGATAAACGTCGACGGTGTCCCGGGCCAGGGCGCGGAGGGTGCCCTCCAGCCGTTCCTGGTAGGCAGCGAGAGTCAGTTCAGCATCCGGCCATATTTTGGAAATGATCAGGACATCATTTTTTCTGAAGCCGAGGGCCTTGCCCAGGCGGCGCTCCGATTCGCCGTCGCCGTAGCCTTCCGCCGTATCGAAGGCGGTGATGCCGCCGTCGAGTGCGGTTTTCACCGAGGCGTCGGCGTCCGGCGGGGTGCAATAGTCTCCCCAGCCGTCGCTCGGTGCAATTTGCCAGCACCCCAAGGTGATGACGCTCCACGGTTTGTCAAGGCCTTTGCAGGAAACGCTTCGCATGTTATTTCATCACCACGATGATGCGGCGGCGCGTGTAATAGGGTCCCTCGGTCCGGAAGGTGGCCGTCATGGGCTTCGCCCATTCCTCGGAACTGCCCAGATGTTTTTTGAACCGCCACACCTTCCAACCAACCGCCAGCACGGCGGAACCGGCCAACAGGATGAACGCGGCGAAAATGAACCCGATCAGGGCCGGGAACATGAAAATCAGTATCGCCAGCGCCACCAGCGATCCGCCGAAGATCAGGAGGCCCTTTTGCAGGGATTTGTAGCCCTCGTCGAAAATGTCTTTATTGTAGGAATTGCGTTCAAACATGATTCCTCCTTTACTCCCCCTTGTAAAGGGGGCTGGGGGGATTCTTCTTTGTGTCTATATCTATATAAGATTACGCAGCCACCCGGTCAAGGCGGAGGAAACGGGGGATCAGGCCGCGCTTCGGGCGATCTTCAAAATCTTTTTAAAATCGCGTTTTTGAACGCTGAGCGGCCGCTTCCAGTTGGTGACGCGCGGACTGGGATGGTACAGCGGCAATAGGATGAAATTTTTCGTTTTCTGCGGTTTACCGATCACATCGGCCAGCTTGTAACGGGTGCCCAGTATGCGGTTGATCGCTTCCAGTCCGACGCCCCCCAGTGTGACCACGACGCGCGGCCGCATCAGTTCCAGGACCGATTCCAAATAGTGAGAACAATTTCCGATTTCTTTTGCGGTCGGACGCCGGTTGTTGCCGTTATGAAGCGGATTGCACAGCACCGCGTTGGTGACGAAGATGTCCTGCCGCGTGAGGCCGATGTGTGCGATCAGCGCTTCGAAATTGTCGCCGGACTTGTCGCCGGAAAACGGGATGCCGGTACGCGCCCCGCCGAAGCGTCCGGGCGCTTCGGCGACGAACAGGATTTCAGAGTCGATCGATCCGTTGCCCGGTCCCAGCACGGCGCTCTGCTCAATCATATTCGGACAGGTGGTGCACCCGGCGGCTTGTTGGGTCAGGCGTTCGAATTGACGTTGCGGATGAGACTTTTTCATACCTTGGTTACCTTTTCATAAGAATGTCCCCCTTCGACAGGCTCAGGGTGACACCGGCGAGCCGCCGGAGGCAATTGTAAAACTTCAGACCGCTAACGCCTATTTACGGTAGTAACTCATTGCTTAAGTCA
>CAYPKH010000461.1:0-1886 GCA_964411245.1 uncultured Nitrospina sp. | reverse complement strand
TTGTCCAGTTGTACCAGACCGGCCGGATTACAGTTGGATGTGCCGGTCGTGATGCCGAACGTCTGGGTCCCGAAGGTTCCGTTGGTGGTCGATGCCAGAACCTGAACGGCACCCGGCTCGTTGCCAAACACAATAGAACCGAGACCACAACCCGCGTCAGCATACCCGGAGGCGGCCAGGGCCGATCCCGAAAAAGAGACTAAAGAAAGAACCAGGGCACCCACCATAAAAAGCTTTTTCATCGGTGTTCTCCTCATGCGGTTAATAAAAAAGGGTGAGAAAAAGTTTCGAAACCGGAAATCGGTCCGAAATGAAAATGAAACTGTTGGATTCTAAATTCGTGGAAAATCATATAACTTCTTTAATTTTAATAAGTTTACCATACCTTAAAGGGTTACACAACATTTAATTGTAATTCTAATTGGGATTTAACTTACCGGGTGTGTGGACTTTGGGAAAATCTTTGAAAATGGTGTTTTAAGGAGAAAAATGGAGGCGCCGGGCGGATTCGAACCGCCGATAGAGGTTTTGCAGACCTCTGCCTTAGCCACTTGGCGACGGCGCCCTGATTAGGTTGTTCGGGTTGGAAAGAAGGGAAAAATGGAGCGGGAGAAGGGATTTGAACCCTCGACCTCAACCTTGGCAAGGTTGCACTCTACCACTGAGTTACTCCCGCGTATGGTGTTGTCACTGGTCCGCGCAGATGAATTTTTTATTATATTTCCTGCCCGGCCTTTGTCAAACGCTATTTTTATTAGAATTTGCTTTCCGTTCCCTGCAGAAGCCGCTGAAGATTGTCCCGGTGCCGCACAATGGAAATCACCCCCGCGATGGCCCCCACAACCAGATACGGCGCCGGCGCCTCGAACAACCACCCGAACCAGGGAATGCTGACCGAGGCCAGAACGGAACTGAGGGAAACGTAATGGGTCGCGGTCATGATCGCGATAAACAGGCCCATCGCGGACAACCCGGCAAGCGGCATCAGATATAAAAAGATGCCCAGTCCGGTGGCAATTCCCTTGCCTCCCCGGAATTTAAGAAAAACGGGAAAGACGTGTCCCAGAAACGCCATCAGCCCCGCGCCGCCGATGGCCCATTCCTCGGTCAGGACTGTGCCCGCCACCCATACCGCCAGATATCCCTTCCCGCAATCCCCGAGCAGGGTCAGGACGCCGGCGGTTTTGCCGAGGGTGCGGGCGACATTGGTGGCACCGATGTTTCCGCTCCCGTGCTGGCGCAGGTCTACCTGCCGCATACGGGCCAACAGCATGCCGAAGGGAATCGATCCCAGTAAATAGGCGAAAAGCCAAGTCAACGTAATCGTCATAAGTCCGGATGGATCCTGGAAGGGTTGGAGTGCGGAAGTTTCTATGCCAAATGATCCTGCAACGACTCGTTGGCGGAACGGATTTTCAGCCGCGCCTTGGCCCGTTTTTCAATTTGCCGCACCCGTTCGCGGGACAGCCCGATCTCCTTACCAATTTCCTCCAGCGTTCGGATTTCTCCATTGAACCCAAACCGCATGCGTAGAATTTGTTCCTCCCGTTTCGACAGATGTTTCAGCATGTCGTCCACTTTCTGATGCAACGACTCTTTCATGATCTGATCGTCGTACGGGATGTAGTTGGGATTCTCCAGCAGATCGAGGTACTGGGTGACATCGTCATCGCGCAACGGGGTGTCCAGCGACAGGTGAGTCCGATAGGCGCGCATGATGTTTTCGATATCCTCGACGTTGTAGCCCAGATCCTCCGCCACTTCAGTGGGCGTGGGTTCGCGCTCGAGCTCATGCGTCAGGGACTTGTATTTCCGTTCGATTTTATAAAGCTTGCCCGCCTGTTTGATGGGTAGTTTGACGGTTCCCGACTGCTCCGCCAGGGAGT
>CAYPKH010000460.1:0-1887 GCA_964411245.1 uncultured Nitrospina sp. | reverse complement strand
GGTTTGGATTTTAGATCATCGTTCTCTTTGGTTTTCCCCGGAGGATCAGAATAAAATGCCACCCGGCCGTCTACTTCAGTGCTCTTTGAGAAAAAAGTATTTTGGACATATGTGAAGCTCGAAGCTTTTCGGTCGAATTCTACAAGTTTCTGATTGACGGGTGATCGCAGAATGTCGCTTACAGGATCCGTCGTTGTAATACTTATGATTTTGTATCCAACGTCAGTCAGATCTTTCAGATAAATGGACTTCTCATAATACCAATAATCCAGGAAAGAACGACGCATATCCTGAACAACCCGTCCAACCACAAGAACTTCTGTGTCCTTAAAAATATAATCGGGATCCATATCAAAATATTTGTTCTCGATATTTCTTCCCCCTATGATGGCGATCTGGTTGTCTACAACCATAATCTTGTTGTGCATTCTCTGATTGGTTTTGCTAAATTCAACAATAGTGGCTCGCGCCCTTTCCAGATCGGTAACAACGGCTTTGTTTGAAACAGGGTTGTATATTTTGACCTCTAAATTTGAATGGGCTACTGCGGCATACTCAAGTTTAAACCCTGTTTCTAACATGAACTGATCCACAAGAATCTTAACTTGCACCCCGCGGCGAGCCGCAATTAACAGCTCCCGGGAAGTAAATCTGGAGGTCTCGTCATTTCCCCAGATAAAAGTTTGCAAATAGATCGTTTTCCGGGCGGCTCGAATCAAATGGATCCGCGCAACGAACGCGTCATCTCCGAAGTTCAATAAATTCACATAATGTTTGGAAGAATCCGGGTTTGAGGAAAATGCTTTTTCCACCAACTCCCGGTAAGGGGAATCCTGGGAGCAGGAAGTCACAGAGGAAGGAGGGCAATCCAAAGTTGTATCAATAAAATTATTGATTGCCCGATCGATTTTGACCTGATCAGCTCTTGGGGTTGAGCAGGCTCCGAGAAAGATCACCAAAATTAAAATCAAAAATATAGAAACTCCACCTTGAAAACCCGAATTTCTTGACATTTTCATAACCCCCTCCTTGGTTGAAATGTCTCCTATTTTTGTTACTGTTAATAAAGCAGAATTCGTGCCAATCGGGATTAGGGTTTATTAAATTGTTATTTTTTAATAGTTTAAAGAAGGCCATGTAACTTCCTGATTGGAAAATAATCCCATTAAACATACAAATTATGTATATTAATGTATAATTATTGTATGAAAAAATTTCTGCACCCTCACCCTAATCCGTACCCCTAAGACGGATCGGGGTGATGGGCTGGGGATTGGACCCAAATCAAATCACTTTTTTGGACGAAGGGATGGGAGGTTCGAATCCTCTCGGGCGAGCCATATAGAAAAGGATCTGCCGGTTTTTCGGCGGATCCTTTTTATTTTGGAATGAAATCGGGAGGCGTTTTAATAGGACTTAGGCAGTTGTTTTTCCAGTTTTTCCAGGGCTTTCCTTAAATCACGGTCGGTGGTTTTTTTGTCGCTGTCCGGCAAGCCTTCGGGCGGTTCCTGATTCAGCAACTGGTACAGGATGCGTTCATCGATACCGTTGTCGATCATCTGGCACGCCACGCTGTTCTGCAAATCTTCGATAGTAAACGGTTTGAGCCCGAACCGGAGTTGCGCCTTTTGAAGATCGCTGACCAGGGTTTTGGGGTCCATCGGCGTCACGCTGCCCGGAACGGGGAATAATACGCCGGACATACCAGACAGTTCCTTTACCTTTCTCAGAAGATCCAACGCCATATTGGTTAAAGGAACCCGGTGCTTCTCGCCATTCCTGGTGAGATCTCCCGGAATGGTCCACCATTTGGATACCATATCGAAGTCCGCCCACCGGGAAGGCCCCACCTCCTGGTAGCGTTGTACGGTGACCATCAACAGTTTG
>CAYPKH010000459.1:0-1890 GCA_964411245.1 uncultured Nitrospina sp. | reverse complement strand
GATATGTGCGTCGAATTGGTCAAGCAACTTAGGGAGGAGTTCCCAACAGTCGGACTGATGTTCGCTCTTGGTGAGATCGGAGACTACGATTACTTTAATGGGATACGAGATTCTATTCGAAATAAAGGCATTGGAGATAATTTTTACATCATGTTAGACAATACTGAACTGTGGCCCCTTTTTGAGAATGCCGACCTGATGGTTCGCCCCACATGCGCCGATGCGTATGGCATGAGTATCGAGGAGGCCCTATATTTAAATTGCCCTGCGATCGCCTCCGATGTGTGCGAGCGGCCCGATGGGACGGTATTGTTTCGTAGCCGTGACCAATCCGATTTTCTGGAAAAATGCAGAAACATTTTAGTCAGCACAAGACTGTCTAAGAGAGAGCCTTCAACCCGAAAATTTGAAAGATGATACATGGGGATTTTAAAGGACATCGCCAAAAAATACCTTCCAATTAGAATCATTATGTTTCTTATTCGATTGAGGACTTGGTTTTTTATACTTCAGGACGTCAAAGGGCAAACATTCTTGGACGGGGTAAAGCTAATCCTGTCGTCCCTTATAGATTCATTTTGGACACTTGTCTTTGCCGAGAAAAATCACAACCCTTTCTTGTGTTTCGACGCGCTTGTCACTGTCGGGGAAAACAGGTTCTATGTCCGGGGGCGAAGTGACGACATCTGGCATATAGCTCCGATACAAGGTGCTGCCGTGCTGAATAAATTCCGGGAGACCCTCACGGAAGGCAGCGTGTTTGTCGATTGCGGCGCGAATATCGGCGGCTATGCTGTTTTCGCAGCCATGTTGGTTGGTCCGAATGGTACGGTCGTCGTCATCGAGATGTTGGATGAGACGATAAAGGTCCTACAGCGAAACCTGGCTTTGAACGACATTGGAAATGCAATCGTGATTCCCCGGGCTTTGGGAACCGAATCCGGCCTGACCCTGGAAGCAACCTACCGCCCAGGGCAGTATGGTCCGGCGACGGTGGCCGAAAAGGATACAATACAAAGTAGGCGGAAAAGCGCTGTCGTTGAAACAATAACTCTTGACGAAGCCTGCGCGAAACTCGAGCGTATCAGACTCATTAAAATTGACGTAGAGGGTGCGGAATACGACACCCTTTTAGGCGCGACCCGAACCCTTGAACGCACGGACTTCCTTATCTTCGAATGCTGGCCGCAATCTCCTCGAAAGGACCTCATATTTTGTCTACTTCGACGTTCCGGTTTCTCAATCTCGCCTTTAGACGAAACAAACTACTGGGCATACAGAGAAGGACGATAGCTGAATTGCCAGATTTCTTCCCGCCATCGGAGGCGATTTGGGCGCGCCGGTGCTCGACCCCACAAGGATATGCACCTAACGGAAAATACTCTAGCATGGGACAGGGTATGTTCGATCGCTCTTTGCCGGAAAGCGCCCGCGGTTGACCAGATGAACGTCGTGCTCCGAGGAATCGGTCGTAGGCTGCGGGCTTTTCTGCTACGTGGTTCACGCTTCCACTGCCCACTTTGTGCCGGGAACTACCGCCGGTTTCTGCCGGCCGGCGATCCGCCGCGCGAGAACGCTGTGTGCCCGGGCTGCTCCTCATTCGAGCGGCACCGATTGCTGTGGATAGCGTTTGTAATGCAGTGGCAAAAGGGGGCGTTTCAGGCCAAAGAAAGGATGCTTCACGTCGCCCCGGAGCCGGTCCTGGCCAAGAAATTCGATCAACGTTTCGACGAATACGTTTCGATCGATCTGGATGGCCGGCGGGCGATGGAAGCCATGGACGTGACCGCGCTCACCTTTGCCGACAGATGTTTCGATGCTATCGTCTGCAACCACGTGCTCGAGCATGTGCCGGACGACAGGACGGCCATCGCCGAACTCTATCGGGTG
>CAYPKH010000458.1:0-1893 GCA_964411245.1 uncultured Nitrospina sp. | reverse complement strand
AACCGGGACAGCCATGCGTCCGCCGGAGGACAACTGCTGCAACCTTGTGACGTGAAAAGCTCCAACAAATAAGCCTGCTCAGATGGACTCTCGATAGACCAGCTAGAAGCCCAGCTAATGTTTGCGACAAGCAACGCAACCGAAGCCATTGCCGCTGTTCTGGCCATTATTCCAGATCGTGCCATCAGAATTCGTTAGGCTGTTTCAAGTCAAAAGCCTGCAGCAAAATATCTTCATATGTATGCAAGTTCAGAACGAGCGTCCGGATAGCTGGAGATTCTTCATAACGGACATCAGATCCAGGTCCAGGATCTGATCCAGATCGGTGATCTTGCATTTACGCACAAAAACAACCAAGACGTGTGAGATTCGTCACGGTTGCTCGCCGTAATCCAACATAAAGTCAATAAGTCTCAAATGGAGTTACCGGTGATGAATGCGACGGAGCGCACCCCGGAAGGTGCGACCAATCTAAAAAAAATACGGGTCGAAGACATCATAATCGGAATGTATGTTGCAGCGCTTGACAGACCCTGGCTTGAAACGCCATACGCGATGCAAGGGTTTTACGTGCATTCAGATGCAACGATCGCTGGACTCAGTGAAACTTGTAGCTACGTATACATAGATCCCAGGCGCTACGACTCCAACCTGGTTGACAGGCTACATGGCTTGAGTGGTCGAAAACAGCTTTCGGTCGACGCCAAAACGACCCGCAATCAGCTCGTTCCTGAGAAACGTACTCAGTATCGCGACGAGGTGGAGATACCGGAGGAAATCGAATCAGCAAAGTCAACACTGGGCCACGCGGTTGAGGTAGTCGACGCATGCATTTCGAATTTGCTGGCTGGCCGTAAATTGGACACTGCCGCCATTGAAGGGGCCGTAAAACCTATTGTCTCCAGTGTACTCAGGAACAAAGAAGCCTTCTCAGCGCTTGTCCGCATGAAACAATTCGACCAGTACATCTATTCCCATGCGATTGCGTGCGCGGTATGGGCCGCCATACTTGGAAGGGAATTGGGGTACCCACCCGAAGACATTGAAGCCCTGTCCTCCGGCTGTGCGCTCATGGACATCGGGAAAACTAATTTACCGCCCGATCTACTCTCACAACCTTCGAAACTAGACAAATCGCAGCTCGAAACGATGCGGCGGCACGTCGAGTTTGGCCTGGAGATTGTATCTGACACAGGATTATCCGATCAGACTACTACGGCAACCATCATCAAAACGCATCACGAACGGTTTGATGGATCGGGATATCCAGACGGATTAACGAATTCCGAAATTCCAATCTTTGGACGGATCGCGGGGCTTGTTGACAGCTACGATGCAATGATCACACCACGTCCTCATGCCCCCGCACTGACTTCGCACCAAGCCCTGTTAGAACTCGAGCGCAATGTCGACAAGCTATTTCAAAAGGAGCTAGTAGGATATTTCACATCCGCCATAGGAATATTTCCCGTTGGCGCAGTCGTCGAACTCAACTCAGGTGAGGTTGGCGTCGTTATCAAACAGCATCCCGATCGCCGTTTGCGGCCAAAGGTTATGCTAATCCTGGACAAAAACAAACTCCCTCGAGCTGAGCTGACGGTTACGGATCTCGGATTCGAGGACGACGCTGACAACATGGGCACCAGGTGGATCTTGCACGAATTGCCGAAAGACAGTCATGGCATCGACGTGAGTCGATACTTCCTATGGGATCTCAACGGTGATTGAAACCTGCAGTGCGGCAGTGGAAAGCTTTTTGCCTGAAGCAGACGGCCCGGCGATTTTGACTGTCGTATCCTTGGAGAACGTCCAATGGATCGCAGGACAGCATGGGTTGCGAGCCAGGGAAGCCGCAACACAGGAGTTCGGGTCGCGACTGCACCAGTTAACCCG
>CAYPKH010000457.1:0-1914 GCA_964411245.1 uncultured Nitrospina sp. | reverse complement strand
TGATCTTCATCGGTCTGGTTCCGGCATTGGGATACCTCGGGCTGGATTTGTTCGGGGTTGTTGGTGCCTATATCGCCAGCACTTCGTTTTTCGTCTGCCGCGGATTCGGATTGGTGATCCTCCGCGAGGCGTTGAACAGCCGGATACCCAGTGAGTTTCGGGCCACGGCGAATTCGCTTGCCAGTTTCGGTTTTCGCGGCGCGTTCGTGATAACAGGGCCATTCATTGGGTATGTTTTCGACTTGTGGGGCATGAGCGTGACCCTGATGTTGTTGTTTGCAGCAACGCTGGGGGTTTTTCTCGGCTTGATCGTGCCGCTGCTACTAGCCGTACGATTCGAGGTAAACCACCGGGAGCCGACAGCCGGTGACGACCTGGAGAAACCTTTCTCTTCAGAACAGGCTGGATAGCTCGATTAGCGCGGCCGGATTCACCGCCAGGTGGGTTGGCCGCGCTTCTTCGAGTTCTACGCGCGAGCCGAATCCCCAAAGAACGCCGACGGTCACCAGGTTGTGTTCCTTACCTGCCGAGATATCGGAGTCGCGGTCACCAATCATGACGCTCGAACGCAAATCGACGCCGTTTCGACCAAGGCGTGCGAGCTGCATCGACTTATCTGTGCCTACATCGCCACCATCAACAATATCGAATAGCTCCGTGAGGCCAAACAGTTCGAGAATTCGTTCAGCAAAATCCACTCGCTTACCCGTACACAGCCCAAGGGAGTGTCCTGACTCCACGAGAGTGCGCAGTACATCAGGAATTGCCGGGTACACCTGATTTTCAGAAAAACCGATACTCGAATATCGTTCGCGAAACTTGCTCACAAGCGCAAGCACTTCAGTTCCGTCGTTTGAACCGGTTACCGTCCTGAACGTCTGATCAATAGGCGGACCGATATACTGAGAAAACGTATCACGCTCGAGATCACCATAGCCAAACGCACGCAATGCATAATTAACACTCTTCCAGATCCCCTCCGATGGATCACTAATAGTCCCATCCAAATCCAATATAAGGCGACCTTTGCTCAAGTGATGCTCCTTCGTACGAATATTTTAAGTAGGTTGATCTACAACAGAAGCGAGGCGGAAGTCATTTTCCAGGGACGCCGGTAAGACGCATCCGTGCGGGCTTGCTCTCGCCATCCATGGCTCGAGACACCCTGGAAAATGACTTGCGCCTCGCTTCTCCGCGATATCCTTCCAGGATTCGATAGTGGCCATCCGGGTTCTGAGCGCAGCTCTGGCCTGGGGCCAGCGGACTAGATACACCGCGCTTCAATACTTCAACGGATTCCCAACAACGGCGATTCGAAGCACAGTGACGCACTATTTCGATCGAGCGAACTGAAGATGTCGCTCCCCTGACCAAAGGGGACCACGCGTCCTCCACATATCGCATTAGCCGATGACCTCCGACCACCAAGCCCAAGTCCGGAGAACGTTGAGGGAAACGGGGAGAGGAGTGGGGATAATGTTTTCAGAGTGTCTCGAGCCAGGGATGGCGAGAGCAAGCCTACAGGGATGTATTCACGGCGTCTCTGACAAACCTTATCCCCACTCCTCTCCCCGTTTCCCGCGGTTCAGCAGAAAACCCTGCTTCGAAGTACCTGATTAAACCTCAACCGCATTGATCAACCCGGGACGCTCTAAGGGTGCACGCCTCTTACGTTCGTACTTTCTCGCGGGGGTGTTGATGATGTCGGTCAGTTCAGAGGCAGCCAACCCGGTGCTAATGCGTTCGGAGCTTGCGTCTTCGTACAGCGTCGTACGCTGTCGTGGGGTGCGGTGGCAGTCTTGGATCATCTGGGCCATTTGCTGGGGCGAGGTCTCCTGGCCATGTGTGGTGCCCGCAGCCCGGCTGATGCTCTCGTTCATGAGGGTGCCGCCAAGATCGTTGCAGCCCGCATTC
>CAYPKH010000456.1:0-1920 GCA_964411245.1 uncultured Nitrospina sp. | reverse complement strand
GACATGCCGACGGTGAACATGACTTTACCGCGCGGCACCAGCCACATGCGGGTCATGGTCGGGAACTTCTTGTCGCCGGCTGCCAAAGTGTATTTTACCTTGGTGTAAGCGCCGTTGATTCCGTCGATATTGGCATCCTGGACTTCGTCTACATAGATCATGTCCGGAAACATTTTCTGGACGCCCTCCGACAACATCAAATTCAAAAAATCCTTGGGAGAAATTCCCTGAACCGGCATCGGTGTGATGTTAACCGAAACACTCGGGTTGAGCGTTGGATAGGGCTCCTGGTACCGGGTGAGCACCACCAGAGGTGAATTCGGATTTTCCTTGATCATCTTTTCCAGTTCCTGATCGTCCATCTTCACAGACTGACGTGCGGCCACCGCCATTTCCGGAGACAGGTAATTCCAATCCATGGGTTTGGTGATACTGAAACCCGCGCCGGGGTGATGGAACACATCGCCGCCCGGGTCGCCGGTGGCCATTTCGCCGGCAGGAGCCAGAGCGGCGGATTCCATCGGCTGACTGTCCCCGGCAGGAGCCGGGGCGAGGGACTCAACGGTCTGCGGCGTCTCCGCGGGGGAGGCGTCGGTTTTTACGGTGCCGCTTGTGGATGAACAGGCGGCAAACATCCATACGGACAAAAACATGAAAAAATAAATGCGTTTCATAATTCTCCCTTTCCAGTGGTGATTGTTGAGTGCTAATCCAAACGTGTGTTTCCCGATAAAAATACCGAAATGCTGCGAGATGAATTTGTTATAAACGGTTCCACCTCTCGTTGATGCAGTGAATGCCCTTGAGCGACAACTCCTCGAAGGTTTCCTTTTTAGGGTTCGCCCTCCAGGCTTTTTCGATTTGCGTTAACTTGAGTTTGTCTTCCGTTTTTAAAATGGCCACGATCTCCGGTTGCGGCTTTCCCTGGCTCAGGCAGTTGCCGCTCGAAAAATGATAACCCTCCGGCAAAGGACGGGGCGGGAGCGCCGCGACGATTTTCCAATGCGCTTTGCCTTTCGCATCGTTATAAAGAAGGCGACCCATCCAGACGATTTTTTCGGAACCAAAATTCACCACCTCGATGGCGTACTTTCCCAGACCTTCCGGTTCCAGCAGATAACCCATTTCCGTTTCATGTTTGCTGGGCATCGGCGGTATTTTGAGCCCCACATAGTTAATGGGGGACCCGGATTTCTTTATGGCCGGGGAGCCCGAAGGTTTCTTCGATGGATGGAGTGCCGGCTTGTCGGGCGTGGACGAACAGGCCGCCCAACCGACAAGGAGGCAAACCAGGCCAAACCATCGCAGAACTACCGTTGAGCTTCCGGATTTCCGGATGTTCTTGCTCAATTTTGAACCCACCTTCCAACCCTCCGTACGGGAAGACCCAGGTACCCCTCCAGGCGACCCGGACTCCGGTTTCCCGATCCGTCTGAAAACCGCCCCGCTTCCGGATGTGCGGGAGACGAATCCACACGCCCTGAACAGGCTTTCAGGCACCGGGGGATCCTCTTTGTCCCGCCCCATTCTCAGGAATTTGGGCTGAATCAGATCATCATAGTCTACTTAGATATTCCATGTATTTCCATGTAAATATTGGGGTCCGGTTCAAAGGGTTTGAAATTGGCGGAGTTAAAATAAGCAAAAAAATCAATGATTTGGGCAGGAATATTCTCGCCGGGTCACGGCCAGGGGCGCCATGGAGATCCGGGTCATTCAGCAATCCATTTGCCGCCGGAGGGCCTCAGAGGTAGGCGCAGGATAATCGGCGATGGATATTTCCATCAAGGGGTGTAATCGGCCGCGGTGCAACTGGGATCCACGTCGTAACCCAAATAAAGATAACGGTGCCACATTCTTTGATCCACCAGAGGTTCGCCATTCCAGACCGTCAAATGCACCCCTTCGTTACTGGTGCAG
>CAYPKH010000455.1:0-1948 GCA_964411245.1 uncultured Nitrospina sp. | reverse complement strand
CCACCACCGCCATGCACTGGCACATTCATAAAGACGGCGCCCACTTTTTTCACCAATACCGGAAAGAAAACCAACGCATGGAAGTGGCAGTGGCGATTGGCGCCGATCCCGCCACCTGCTACGCCGCCTCCGCGCCCCTGCCCTACGGCATCGACGAATTTCTGCTGGCGGGGTTCATCCGCAAACAACCGGTGCCGCTGGTGAAATGCAAAACCGTCGACCTCGAAGTCCCGGCGCATGCCGAAATCGTGCTGGAAGGTTATATTGATCCCGCCGAGATGCGGCTGGAAGGGCCGTTCGGCGACCATACCGGCTATTATTCGCAGGACGGGGACTATCCGGTGTTCCACGTCACCGCCGTCACGCACCGCAAAGATCCGGTGTACCTGACCACCATCGTCGGCATCCCGCCGCAGGAGGATTTTTATCTCGGCAAGGCGACCGAACGCATTTTCCTGCCGCTGCTCCGAACCCAGCTCCCGGAGATCGGCGACATGAACATGCCGTTGGAAGGGGTGTTTCACAACTGCGTGATCATTTCTTTAAATAAGCGCTACCCGATGCAGGCGCGGCGTCTCATGAGCGCCCTGTGGGGGCTGGGACAGATGAGTTTCGTGAAAACCATCATCACGGTGGATGCAGAGGTCGACGTCCAGAATGAAGCTGAAGTTTTAAAACTCCTGCTTGACGAGGTCGATCTGGGGCGGGATCTGTTTTTCTCGGAGGGCATTCTCGACGTGCTGAACCACGCCTCCGACCAATCTTTGTACGGCTCCAAGCTGGGCATCGACGCCACCCGGGTCATCGACGGCGAACCGCCCAAGTCACCGGCACCGGATGAAATGCCCACCCCGGAAGCCGGAATTGTTGAGCGGGTTAAAGAAAATTTTCCGGAAGTGCGATCCAGCCGTCTGATTAATTTATCCGCGCGACGGCCGATTCTGCTGGTCGCGCTGGATAAACAACAACCCGGACAAGGCACCGGCTTCATCCGGACTTTTTTTGAGAACGGTGCGTTTCAATCCATAGGGATCCTCTTGGTGCTGGAAGCGCATGTGAATCTCGACAACACATCGCAAGTCCTCTGGAAACTGTTCAACAACCTCGATCCCAAACGCGATGTCTATGTCTTTGATCATCGGGTCGGCATCGACGTCACACGCAAAATGGCCGAGGAAGGCTACCAGCAAACCTGGCCGGAGGAAATCGTCATGTCCGATGACATCGTCCAGCGGGTCGATCAAAAGTGGCATCATCTATTTAAAGTAAAACCTTGAGTTAATAGATCCAACTATTCTTATGGCCTTGGAAAAAATAACCATCAAAGGTGCCCGCGAGCACAACCTGAAAAACATCAACCTGACCCTGCCGCGGGAACAATTGGTAGTCATCACCGGTCTCAGCGGGTCCGGCAAATCCTCACTGGCGTTCGATACCATCTACGCCGAGGGCCAGCGCCGCTATGTGGAATCGCTGTCCGCCTACGCCCGGCAGTTTCTGGAGTTGATGGAGAAACCGGACGTCGATTACATCGAGGGCCTGTCGCCCGCCATCTCCATCGAACAGAAAACCTCTAGCAAAAATCCCCGGTCCACCGTTGGCACGGTCACCGAAATTTACGATTACATGCGCCTGTTGTACGCCCGCGTGGGACAGGTGTTCTGCTATGGATGCGGACGGCAAATCGCTTCGCAGACCGTTCAGCAGATCACCGATCAGGTGCAGAGCATCCCGGAGGGCCGCAAGGTGATGATCCTGGCGCCCATCGTGAAAGACCGCAAGGGGGAATTCAAAAAGGACCTGCTCGAACTCCAGAAAAAAGGGTTCGTCCGGGCACGCATCGACGGCGAAGTGCGCCCGCTGGAAGAAGGCGTCGAACTCAACAAAAAGTTCAAGCACACGATCGAGGCGGTGGTGGATCGCCTGGTCATCAAAAGCAAGATGGGCA
>CAYPKH010000454.1:0-1954 GCA_964411245.1 uncultured Nitrospina sp. | reverse complement strand
TGATTCAGTCTTTTTATCCTCGGCGTCAGGGCTGGAGACCTTGTGTTTGGGAAGGGTGAACCACCGTTGACTCCCGCCCTTCTCATCATATTCCAAACCGATGTCGCCGCCGTGCAATTGAATCAATTTTTGCGCCAGCGCAAGACGGACATTCAGCGGGTTATCTTCCTGGCCGATATCCCACGGGTCATTGGAAGGACAGGCGCCATTGAGAGATTCCGTGTTTCTTTTTGCGAAGGGATCATTTTTCAGGCAAATCTTCAGGAATCCGTCATTAAAGGATACGTTCAGCAACACTCGTTCCTCCTCAAGCGTACATTCAACCGCTTTGGAAAGCACAATGTAAAGAATCTGCTTGAAACGGGCGGAGTCTCCCTGGATTTTTTCCGAAGGCGTTTCCCAGACCACGGAAAAGTTGATTTTCTTTTCGGTCATTTGCGGGTCAAGCACATCGAGCGCCCATAACAGATATTCGTTGACGTCCAGTTCGCTGTAATGGAGATGGAACATCCCCGCTTCAATTCTGGCAAAATCTATATAATCGTTGACCAACGAATCCAACCGCTTGCCGTTTTCATAAATTTCGGAGACATAGCGGGTTTGTTTGTCGTTGAGCTTGCCGGAACGCTGGGAGGCCAGCAGGTGGGTGAATCCCATAATGCCGTCCAGAGAGGTCTTCATCTCGAGCGACAGATGCGAGAGAATCCGGGACTCCGGGCTCTCGTTTCGCTGAAATTGTTTTTTCATGGCATCGGTCATCAACACGGTCCTCAGTTAATGTTAATTATTAGCAATTGCCATGCCAAGAGGCCCAATATTCAACTTGTTTGAAAACAATAGGTTATAGAAGGTGGATGGGGTCTGAAACCGGCCCGCGTTCAATAACCACCGAGTTGTGTATCATTTATGAGGAGGGTGCGTCACCTTTGTTACAGGCCTGAACCCGTAACAAAATTATAAATCTACAGCTTGGGGGACGGATCCGGAAGAAAATCAACCGCGAGCCTGGCTCAACCCGTGCTTTTTGAGTTTCCGGTAAAAGGTGGTCCGGCTGATGCCCAGAAGGCTGGAGGCTTCGGAGATGTTCCAGTTGGTCATTTTGAGGGCGCTCAGAAGAGTCTGTTTCTCGCCTTCATCCAGGGAAATTCTATTGGGGTCCGCCTGCCATTCCACCACTGAAGCACCGGGATTCCCCTCCGCGGTTTTCTCCAGGTTGCGAGCCGCCCCCTGACTCGCGTTCTGAATTTCCTGGGGAAGATGCTCCACTTCAATGGCGCCAGTCTGCGACATCAACATCGATTGCAGGATCACATTCTGAAGTTGGCGGACGTTTCCCGGCCAGCGATAAGAGTTGAGGATATTCATTGCTTCCGGGGAGATGCGGGTAAAATCTTTATTCAACTCGTCTTTAAATTTATTCAGGAGGTAACCGCACAGAAGAGGGATATCATCCTTTCTTTCCCGCAAGGGTGGTACGTGAATGGTAAATACCACCAAGCGGTAATACAAATCTTCCCGGAAATTTCCTTTTTCGATTTCCTTCTGCAAATTCTTATTGGTCGCCGAAACCACTCTCACGTTGACCCGGATTTTTTTGGTGCCCCCCACCCTTTCAAAGTTTTTTTCCTCGAGAAACCTCAGAAGTTTGACTTGGAGGCTGGGACTCATATCGGCGATTTCATCCAGAAACAACGTTCCGCCGTTGGCCAACTCCAGCTTGCCGCGATGGGTTCCAATGGCGCCGGTAAAGGCTCCCTTCTCATGCCCGAACATTTCGGTTTCCAGCAAGCTATCCGCCAGGGCACTGCAGTTGATATCAACGAACGGCCGGTTTTCTTCCAGGCGGATGAAATGGATGGCACGCGCCACCAGTTCCTTGCCGGTTCCGCTTTCGCCATGGATGTAAACGTTCACATTGCTGTCCTTGACCTGCTCAATTTGAGTAAAAACACTT
>CAYPKH010000453.1:0-1955 GCA_964411245.1 uncultured Nitrospina sp. | reverse complement strand
CCACCGGGGAGAACGTTTATCGGGAAACCCCTCTGCCCGGTGCTGTTCTCACCCGTATTGCGGCTAGCCACATCCGCATCGGTACCTTCCAGTTTTTCGCAGCGCACGGTGGCGTCGACAAAGTTCGTGAACTCGCCGATTATTCCATTGCGCGGCACTATCCCGACACAGCGGATGCGGAAAACCCATATCTGGCATTCTTCGCGGCTGTCGCCGATGCCCAGGCTGCCCTAGTGGCGGGCTGGATGAATGTCGGCTTCATCCACGGGGTGATGAACACCGACAATATGGCGATCTCCGGCGAGACCCTCGATTACGGGCCCTGCGCTTTTATGGACACCTATGCCCCGGGCACGGTGTTCAGCTCAATCGACCGCCAGGGCCGCTATGCCTATGGGAACCAGCCGGCGATCCTGTCCTGGAACCTTACCCGATTAGCGGAAACGCTGGTCCCGCTTGTCGATCCAGACAAAGACCGGGCCATCGAATTGCTGACCGACACGATCCAGCATATTCAGCCCCTCTATGAGACTCACTGGCTGGCCGGGATGCGGGCCAAGATCGGTTTGTCGACGGAAGATCCTCACGATCTGGAACTGATCAACGATCTGCTATGGGTGATGAAAGACGGACATGCGGATTTCACCCTCGTCTTCCGCCGTCTCTCCCAAGCCTTGCGCGGTGATAGCGACGCGGTACAACATCTATTCGAACAGTCGGGTGCCTTTGACGTCTGGGCTCGACGTTGGCGGAAGCGCCTGGAACAGGATGGAGTTGCAGCGGAGACGAGCGCGCAGGTCATGGACCGGGTAAATCCGATCTATATCCCACGGAACCATAAGGTCGAAGAAGCCCTTGCCGCCGCAGTCGAACTGGAAGACATGAAGCCATTCTCGAAATTGCTAACCGTTTTGAGCCATCCATTCGACGAGGTCGCCGGAAACGAAGCCTATGCCGCGCCGGCACCGGCAACGGACATACCCTATAAGACGTTCTGCGGAACCTGATTGTTGATACGAATACTGTTTGGCGTCAGCTAAAAGTGGACCCATCCGGTTAAAAGCCAAGAGATACTTTCACTTTCCTTAGCCGAATGTCCGCTTCTGGCCGATTGCTTCCTCTTAAATCGGCTCAGCGCATGTCCGAAAACGCCTCGAAGCAAACATAGAGAACAAGGTAGTCAGGCCAAAAAGGATCCCCATATGGCTAAGCAAAAAAGGAAAATATCTGTCGTTGAAGGAGATAAAAAATATTACCTTGTGGATGCCAACTTTTTAGCAAATCGCCATATTAATGAAAAGAAAGTTAGTGATAGCAAAGAAAAAAAAGAATAGAATGCGCGAAAGAATGGTGGAAAAAAATCAAGAAGCAGCTAGATAATAATCAAGCTAGAGTTTACGTTCTTGATTTGTGTATCGCAGAAGCGTTTAAAGTCCTAGCTAAGAAATATTACAACAATGAGCAGATTTTCTCTAACCCATCATCTTATAGTCACGCGAAAAGTGCTCTAGCTAAGGATTTAACGCTAAGTAGCAAGGATGCCAAAAAAAGCATACGTGAAATTAAGTATCATGATATTCAAACCAATCGAGATATTATTATAAGCGTAGATAGGTTTTTTGAGAAAAGCTGTAAAGAACATAAGAAGTATGGGAGTACAGGTATTGTAGATCTACTTATATTATCTACTGCTAAGTATTTAGTCGACTTTTATGGTTTACCTAAAAAAGATCTCTACATTATCACACAGGACAATCCACTGTATAAATTAGCTAAATCCTATGCCGATTTACCAATGGTATTTAATCCTTCCGTCGCAAGTGATGCTGCAAATAAGGTGTTTGTCGACACTTAATGTTTGCTTCTCAAGATAATGCTACCATAGTCCGCTTTTGGCCGAATAGCGACCTTTTTAACAAGGCCGCTATTCTTAGCTTTGGTCAAACTTCTGTTTG
>CAYPKH010000452.1:0-1964 GCA_964411245.1 uncultured Nitrospina sp. | reverse complement strand
AAAGACCCAAAAAGAAAAAGGGCCGGTATTTAGAAAAGATTTAAGTAAGGTTAAGCAGGCGCGGGGGACTAACCAGGGAAGATTGAATATTGTCAAAAATATTTATCAGAGGCCCAAAAAGCAATTTTTACTAAAGGAAATCCGAGATCAGCTGGACCCCTGTATTTGGCATTAGGACGGTAATTTCCCAATAATTTTAGGAGTTTAAAAAAAATGAAAATGATTCAAAAAGTGTTTAAATGGAAAAACTTAAGGAAGCATTCCGGGGTGCTGGTGGTTGTGGCAGGTCTATTGGTGCTTGGCGGATGTAGCACGACCATCGGTAGCGACCGCGGAGCGGCTCACAAAGCGGCCGATGATTCCCTGCCCTCGGTGGGTCACGGAGCGGCCCACGGAGCGGCCGATGATTCCCTGCCCTCGGTGGGTCTCGGCGCCTACACGAAGAAGCATGCCATGTTTCCAGAACCCCCGGACCGGATAGGCGGGGCGGTGACGATCACGGCAATTCAGGAAAGCGGCTCCACACGGACCCCGCTTCCCGGACCGCGTAATCTGGATCCCGCTGTTTTCGGGACACCGGGGAATCCGGTGGGTTGGGAAAAGACACCCTTTCCGCTGGTCGGCATCCCTCAAACCATGCGTCAGACGAACGGTGACGGTTACACCATCGTAGACCATGCCACACCCTTCGGCGACTGGATGGTGACCGGTGAAGGTACCCTTCGCATGTCGGTAACGGACCTCACGGCGCATGACGGTATGACCACCAAGGATAAGATCGATTTCGAAGCGACCTGGCAGGCGCCCGACAAATCTCATGATTATCGGGTTGTCGCCAATACCCCCTTGCCGCACGGCAAGTTCTTCCCAACGTTCGGGGGAGTCGTGACCGATCATCTTATGCACGGCAGTACCGGTATCGGTACCAAGCTGATGCCGACCATGTACGCTTATGTCTCTTTCTGGGCCAAAGGCGATTTCTATACGGACGGCAAGTTGACCAACCCCAATCAACTGATTCACGTCATGATCACCGAACCCGTTCGCGGAGACAAGGAAGCATTGGGTTTTGACGGCGATGTGGGCGGCGGCGGAACGGGGGGAAAGGTTCTGCACTTGATGATTCCTCCCTACAAGATCGGTCCTAATGGTCCCGAGAAGGCTCCGCTGAAGACCGGCTTCATTCCGTTTCCGATGGTTAAGGAACGGATAATGGCGGACAAACAAGCAGCCATGAAACTGCCGCCGGAACAACGGAAAGCGGCGTTGGCCCGTGTCAAGGCCGTTAAGGAGCTCATGGGTAAAACCAAAAAGCATGTGCAACATATGATGGCGGAAGGCAAAATGTTCGGTCAGCCCTTCTTCCATGTGATGTTTGCGCATGTGGATATCGAAGTTAAATGATGGCAGGCGGGGCTGTCTCAACGGCAGTCCCGCCCTTCATCCTCTCCCTTAAACGGTAGAAAAGGAGGAATAACGTGTTTCTTAAAAAAACTATCAGTTCAATGTTTGTTCTCGGCATTCTGGCGCTGGGGTTCTTCAACATGTCCAGTGCGTTCGGCATGGCGGAACCCGTTGATATCATCGAAAAGGATGCTAAATACCAATCCGAAGATATTACGGTGCATATCGGGCAGACCATCCGTTTAATCAATAAAGACCCGTTCCTTCACCAGTCACAGATCCGCAAGGTCAATGAGCATGGCATCGAATACCCGGTCGTTGTGGGTGTCATCGAGCCGGAAGGAGTGACCGTGGAAGTGAGCTTGGAGGAGGTTGGCCCTTACAAGTTGCGTTGCAAGGTCCATGATGGCATGGTTCTCAATATCCAGGTCGTCCAATAAGGAATCGTATGATTCTGCTCAATGATTTTCGGCGAGCAATTTTAATATCGACGGTTTTTGTATTACTCAACCCGCTCTTTGGAATCTCCAGTGCCCTGTCGCAGGAAAAAACCTCTGCGG
>CAYPKH010000451.1:0-1973 GCA_964411245.1 uncultured Nitrospina sp. | reverse complement strand
CCCGGCGTCCCCGCATCATCTTACACAGAGGGGGTAATTCCATGGCAGCAAATACCTTTGACCGGAAAGACCGCCTGCACCGCCTGGACCAACCCTTTGACCGAATGTTCGCAGCGGAAATGAAGGATTGGGTTTCAAAGCTGCCCAAGAATAACAGTAAACGGTTCGCAAGTCCTGACCATCCCGACCCGGCAAATGAGCTTGTTGGAATCGCCATGTCCGGCGGCGGAATGCGCTCCGCCACTTATAACCTCGGTGTGGCGCAGGCGCTGGCCGACGGCGGATTGATGAAAGAAGTGGATTATATGTCCACTGTTTCGGGAGGTGGGTATTTCGGCTCATCACTTACCAGCCTTTGTCTGGAAGAACTTCCATATAACGACAACTGGGACGCCCGCCTGGACATGACCAAGGAAGGATTCCCCTACGCCTTTCCAGGGCCGCTAAGGCCTGCTTCCGAGGCGGAGCCGCTGTCGGTGCATGGGCTGGAAAGTCCGGCTACCCGCCACATTCGGGAGCACAGCAAGCTGCTAACTCCCGCATTGGGTCTGTTTCAAACCGAGTTGTGGACCGCCGTGAGCCGATATTTGGCGTCCACCTTTGCGCTATGGGTGTTGTATTTGCTGCCCTCGGTCACGGCAATATTTTTGCTGACCCTGCTGATTCCAGATGAGGTTTGGGTCCGGTTCGACCCTTTGGGGACCGGCGGAACGGACTCTTGGCTGGGCAGAAACCTGTGGGCTTGGACCATTCCCCTCTGGTTTCTTGGTGGAGTGGCTTTTTTGGCGCTAATTCCAGCGAGGGAATCCCGGGCTGACGACCAGTTTGCCCGTGATTGGGTCAGAGGAATTCAATCGTTTCTCTTGGTCTTGGGCGCCATTTCCGGGGCGGCGGTGCTATTGGGGCTTGCCCTGTGGGGCTTTAATTATGCTCTCAATAACCCTGGTGCAGGCCAGGTTATCCAAAGCCTGTTGGGGGTATTGGGGGTCGGCGGCACCGCTGCTTTCGCCATCGGCGGCAGGAAGATCATGGTACCCAATCGTGCCAAAGAGCTACTCTGGAAAATACTATTCGAGGTGGGCGGGTACATTCTCCTGGGCCTAGCTCTAATTGCATGGACCTACTTCCTGTTTCTATGGCTAGCGAAGCCGCAACTGAATCAGACTTTGATCGATGGATTCGGTATCTATTGGGGCGGGTTCGGCTTGGCTTGGGACGGCGTGGTACTCGCCTGGGTCATTACCGGGATATTCGGCCACCACCTACTCAATTCCCTCTCACTGAACCGGATTTATGAACGCAGGCTGCGCCGTAGCTGGATTATCGGGGCAAAACCGCCTTACCCTCCCGGATCCGGTGGAGTATCGGGCCGAGATCAGGGTTGGTCGCGGGTTTGGGTCCGGCCGGACATAAAAATGTCCGATTTGGATAAGAACCGCGTATCCTCACCGTACCCATTGATCTGTACCGCGCTAAACCTGCCTGGTAGCACTGGGCCTAAGCAGCTCGATCGGAAGGCAGACTCGTTTGTTATAGGCCCCCTCTACTCCGGATCAGCGTTGACCCGTTGGAGACCCACTGGGGAGTTGCGGGAAATCTCCAGCATGTCTCTGGCCAAAGCCGCCACAATCTCGGCGGCGGCTGTTTCTCCCAATATGGGCAAGATTACCCAAAGGACATTGAGCATATTGACGACTCTATTAAACCTGCGGCTTGGCTGGTGGGTCCCCAATCCCCGGCGGTCCTCCAGGCTGCGGCGTTTTTGGCAACGCCCCACAGTTCTCTATTGGAAAGAAATGCTGGGCAAGGCATCCCACGAGGACCCTTTCGTTTACCTGTCCGATGGAGGACATTTCGAAAATCTTGGTATGTACGAGCTACTCCGAAGACGTTGCAAGTTCATAATTGCCGTGGACTGTTCCGGCGAGCCCTCTGACCCGGAAGACGAGCTTAATTTCCAAGGCCTGGCAGAG
>CAYPKH010000450.1:0-1987 GCA_964411245.1 uncultured Nitrospina sp. | reverse complement strand
GCAGGGCATCGCGTTCGATTCCATGCTGGCGTCGTATGTGCTGGATCCTTCCAAGCGGCAGCACGGCCTCGACGATCTGGCGCTGGAGGTGCTGGGGCATCAGAACATCACCTATGCCGACGTGGCGGGGAAGGGGGCCAAGCAGATCGGTTTCGACGAGGTAGAGATCGAGCCGGCCGCCGAATACGCGGCGGAGGATTCCGATATCACCTGGCGTTTGACGCACGCGCTGAAGGCGCGCCTTAAGGACGAAACCTTGAAACTGTACGAGGAACTGGAGTTGCCGCTGATCGACGTGCTGGCGGATATGGAGATGACCGGCGTGCGGGTGGATCGGGAGCATCTTGCAAAACTGTCGCGTCAACTGGAAAAGGATCTTAAGAAGCTGGAGAACGAGATCTATGCGCTGGCAGGGGAACCGTTCAACATCAATTCGCCGAAGCAGTTGGGGGTGATCCTGTTCGAGAAGCTGGAGTTGCGGGTTATCAAGAAGACCAAGACCGGGCCCTCGACCGACATGAGCGTGATGGAGGAATTGGCGAGTGAGCACGAACTGCCGGGCAGGATCGTCAATTACCGCCAGCTGTCGAAACTCAAATCCACTTATATCGACGCACTGCCACTGGAGATTTACGAGAAGACCGGGCGGGTGCACACCTCGTACAACCAGACCGTTGCGGCGACGGGGCGGTTGAGCAGCAGCGATCCGAATCTGCAGAACATACCGATCCGCTCCGACCTCGGCAAGGAAATCCGGCGGGCGTTTGTCGCCGACCAGAACGGGTGGTTGTTGTCGGCGGACTATTCGCAGATCGAGTTACGGATTCTGGCGCATTTGTCGGGCGATCCGGCGTTGATCCGGGCGTTCAAGAAGGGCGAGGACATTCATTCGCGTACTGCGGCGGAAATTTTCGGCCAGCCGCTCGACGCGGTGGACGAGGATAGGCGGCGCATGGCGAAGGCGGTGAACTTCGGCATCGTGTACGGGTTGAGCGCGTTCGGATTGTCGCGGCAGTTGAAGATTTCGCCGAAGGACGCGAAGGAATTCATCGACCAGTATTTCGATCTGTACAAGAATGTGAAGACCTTCATGGAGCGCACGATTGAAGAGGCGCGGCAATGCGGGTATACCGTGACGGTGATGAACCGGCGGCGCTACCTGCCCGATCTCAACAGCAAGAACCGTCAGGTGCGGGCGGCGGCGGAGCGGGTGGCGATCAATTCACCGGTGCAGGGCAGTGCCGCGGATATGATCAAGCTGGCGATGATCCGCCTGCATCAGAAGCTGGCAAAGTTGCAGTCGAAGATGATTATGCAGGTGCACGACGAGCTGGTGTTCGAGTGTCCCGCGAATGAGAAGAAGGATGTCGAGGCGCTGGTGAAAAAAGAAATGGAAGGCGTGTGGCGGATGCAGGTGCCGGTAGTGGTCCATTTGAACTGGGGAAAAAACTGGAACGAGGCCCATTAAATCATTGTCTTTAAAGGGTTGACAGCGTTTTCGGAAGATGTTAGATTAAGAAACTCCATCTTGGTTTTCCACAGCTGATGCTTGGAAGGGAGGAGGAAACAATATGAAGAATTCTAGTTTCGGAGTTGGATATGTCGCCACCGGAGCGGTTTCTCCTGGCCTTTCAGGGCACCAACGGAAAAAAAATTATTTTGGAGTTTGAATCGGATCATTACCTGACCGGGAAATGGAACGCGGCGAAAGACCTTGGGGTGTGGGTCCGCCGGCTGACCGCCGAGGAATTTGAGTCCGGGGAATTCAGCGATATCCAGCATTACGATATGCGGCATTCCCCTACCAGCTCCATTTTCCATTTGGAACAATGGATGAATTTCCTGATGCCTGAGGACGGGAGGCCGTCTTCCTGATTTCGCTTTCCGGCCCCGTTTGTACCCCTCCTGCCTGACGTCCCCGGTTTCAAGCCTTTTTGATTGCCCGCCATCTTCTTTTGTTCGGTCCCATCGGCCTTTTGCTATACTG
>CAYPKH010000449.1:0-1992 GCA_964411245.1 uncultured Nitrospina sp. | reverse complement strand
CCTACGCTTGGTTCGAGGACAACTCAGATAAAACCACCCACCCGGTGGGCCAGAAAAAGCCCAATCAGTACGGCCTGTACGACATGATGGGCAACATCTGGGAATGGACCGAAGACTGGTACAGTCCCTACTACGTCGGCAACCAGGAGACCAATCCCAGCGGGCCGGAAAAAGGCGAGAACAAAGTGATCCGCGGCGGGTCGTTCAATTCTTCCGCCGGAGCGTTGCGGATCACCAACCGCACCTGGCTGAACCCCAAAAACCGGGTGTTCTCGAAAGTCGCCTCCTACGGCGGCAGTGTCGACGAACTCTACAACTACATCGGTTTCCGTTGCGCCCAATCAATAAGCGCTCCGGCAGAACCTTCCCCCGCCATAACCACCGAGAGAGAAAAACCCGCTCAGGGATAGCCGGGAAATTCACGCCGGCAACATTCTACCGCTCTGATTCTTCAAAGGAAAAAAGGAAAGGGATGGGTCACCGGCAGTCTTGGCAGATGCCGAACATGTCGAGCTTGTGGGTGGTCATTTCGAAGCCGTGTTCGCGGGCGACGTCTTCCTGTAATTTTTCGATCAGGGAATTGTGGAATTCGATGATCTTACCGCATTGGGTGCAGATCATGTGATCGTGGTGGCCCTGCTCGTAATTGCGTTCGTAGCGCTTCTGGCCGTCGCCGAAATCCAGCTCGGCGGCCAAGCCGCTTTCGGTCAACAGGGCCAGCGTCCGGTACACGGTGGCCAGTCCGATCTTGGGTTCTTTGGCCGAGACGATTTTGTAGAGGTCTTCGGCGCTGACGTGTTCCTCACTGCCCAGAAACGCTTCCAGCACCGCGCGTCTCTGCTTGGTGATCTTCAGATTGTGCTGAGTGATGTAACTTTCCAGAACTTCGTGTTCTTTGGCGGCCATAAAACCTCCCTTTGAATCAAAATCTATCATGGGGATTCCACGGGAGTCAATCCGTCATTTCCGGCGGGGGGCCTGAATCGGCTTTTAATCCAACGACTTGAGGCGTTCCAGAACTTCCTCAGCCAGGGCCTTCGTGGACACTTCCCACTGCTCCCCGCCGTCCATATTTTTCAACACGTACCGCTGGTTTTTGATTTCATTGTCGCCGACGATCAGGGCGAACCGGCTGGCCAGTTTGTTGGCTTTCCGCATTTGGCTTTTCAGGCTTCCGCCTTCGAACTCACGCTCCACATACAGGCCAACAGCCCGCAGTTGATGAGCGATGGCAAAGGCCAGGTTTTGGGCCTCTTCGCCCAGGCTCACCAGATAAAGATCGGGCCGCCGGTTCAGGGTCTCCAGTTTTTCCTCCGGCAACAGTGAGATCAGCCGTTCCATCCCCAGGGCGAACCCGAAGCAGGGGGTGGGGGGACCGTCAAAGTTTTCGACCAGGGAATCGTAACGGCCGCCGCCGCAGACGGCATTCTGCGATCCCAGGCCGGTCTTGGAAATCACTTCAAAGGTGGTTTTGTTGTAATAATCCAGGCCGCGGACGATCTGGTCGTTGACCGTGTACGCGGTGTGCACCGCATCGAGAAATTTCCGGACCTGCGCAAAGTCCGCCTCGCATTGCGCACAGAGGTGATCCTTGATTTTGGGCAGTCCCCGGGCGATTTGGACATCCTGCTCCACCTTGCAGTCGAGCACCCGCATGGGATTTCTTTCATAACGCTGGTTGCAGTTGGTGCACAGCTCGTTCAAGTGGGGCTGGATGGCGGCCTTGAGGGTTTCGCGGTATTGCGGCCGGCAATTTTTGCACCCCAGCGAGTTGATTTGCAACTCCAGACCGTGCAATCCGAGTTCCTTGAAAAATTCGATGAGCAGGGTCATCACCTCGGCATCCACCGCCGGGCTTTGGGATCCCATCGCTTCCACGCCGATCTGGTAAAACTGGCGGAGCCGTCCCGCCTGCGGCCGTTCGTAACGGAACATCGGGCCGAAGTAATACAGTTTGGTCAAAGGGTTCTGGCTGTGCATGTTGTGTTCGAT
>CAYPKH010000448.1:0-2009 GCA_964411245.1 uncultured Nitrospina sp. | reverse complement strand
GGCGGCCCACCGCTGGCCGCGCCCCGAAGATCGTCCAGGGCTTGCAACAACTGCTCGGGTTCGAACGGCTTGTAGAGAATGCCCGTGACCGACATGGAGCGCAGCACGTCAATCGCCTCGGATTCCTCGCGGGGGTATCCCGTCACGATGAGGCTGGAGACTGCGCGCCCCCGCTTCTTCAGTTCCAGGTATACGGACAGAGCATCCAACACCGGCAGCCGGAGATCCAGAATAAGCACATCGAAGGGCTGCGCGACAACCTTATCCACGGCCTCGCGGCCGTTTTCTCCCCTCCTCTCTGTTTATTTTCCCGATTGAAAAAATTCGCTTGACTCTCCCCTTTGGGGGAGCAGGTAGCATTGAAACGAGATTGAGGGAATCGCTCTTTTGCGAGGAAATCCCTTGAACGAGGAGGAACCATGAAACCGGATGCAACGACTCAATCCTCTCTCTCGCCGAGGTTCAGGTGGAAGGTGATTGGGGTTACCGTCGCCGGACTCGCGTTATTGTCGGTCATGGTTTTTGCCGCAATTTACGTTTCTCCTATTATATCCCTTCTTGGTGACAACTCCGACGAGGAAAACGGTCGAGTCTACCGGAAAAATGGATACCAAATATCCGACCTGGTCCTTTTCCCCGCCGTTCCCGAGGTGGGAGATCAGCAAGTCACCATTCGACTGCTGGACGACCAGAACCAACCGGTATCCGACGCGGAAGTGGAAATCGAAGCGTTTATGCCGGCGATGGGGCCCATGCCGGCTATGAGCATAAAGGCTATGGCCGAGCACCTCGGGGAAGGGCGATATCAGGCCGAACTGGAAATTTCCTTTGACGGCACCTGGGAACTGCCCATCCGAGTGAGGCGTCCCGGTGAAGCGCGGTATACCGAATTTCCATTCAACATTAACCTCGGTGTGGAAGGTTTTATCTACAAAGGAAGGCAGGGGCCAGGACAAGCCGCATTCTCCACAGCCTCCTCGCTTTACCTTTCTCCTCCGCGGCGCCAGTTGATCGGGGTGGAAATCGGGAAGGTGGAACGACGGGAAATAGCGCGCGAAATTCGCACCGTCGCCCGACTGGAGGTGGATGAATCCCGAGTCTTCGATGTGGTGTTGAAATACAACGGGTATATCGAAAAACTAAATGCGGATCGCACGGGGGAATTTACTAGGAAAGGACAACCGCTGTTTGAGATTTATTCCCCTGAACTCTATACCGCTCAAGCAGAATATCTGGATTTTTTCAACAACCGCAACAGATCCTCTTTCACCCAAAAAATGTTGAGGACAGCCCGTGAAAAGCTCCAACTTCTGGATCTTAACGATTCACAAATTGCAAAGCTCGAAGAACAAGGAAAGCCACAGCGGAGACATCCCATCTACAGCCCTATTTCCGGGTTTATCCTGAAGAAGAATCTCGTGGCCGGCAGCTTTGTCAAAGCGGGCAACCAGATTTACCAAATCGTCGATCTCTCCAGCCTTTGGACGCTGGCAGACCTATTTGAGCAGGAGGCCATGTTAGTCAAAATCGGCGATCCTGTTACCCTACGATTGTCTTATTATCCGGGTCAAACCATTCAAGGCGAACTGTCCTATATCTATCCCACCGTGGATGCGGCTACTCGTACGGTCAAGGTGCGCATTGAAACCCCCAATCCGGATTACAGTCTGCGCCCGGGCATGTATGCCGATGTTACTATTTTCACAAATCAGGGAAAACGGCTGGCATTGCCGCGGCGGGCCGTGTTGTTTAGTGGTATGCACAAGTATGTGTTCGTCGCCCTGGGAGAAGGCAATTTTGAACCCCGGGAAATTCAAACCGGAATACAGAACGGGGACTGGTTTGAAATCACAGAAGGACTGAAGGACGGCGATTCAGTTAGTTTTTCAGCCAATTTTCTGATTAGTTCCGAAGCCCAGCTGAAAAACGCTCTGCCGCGTTGGGGAAAACCGTTGGTGACGGAAAAATAGCCATGATCGACGCAATCATTAAAGGCAGTATCAGACACT
>CAYPKH010000447.1:0-2010 GCA_964411245.1 uncultured Nitrospina sp. | reverse complement strand
CGGGCAATGGCGCCGCGCCCGCGAGCTATTCCAGTTGGACTGCGTTCCCGCCGCCGGCACGGAGCAGCCCGCCTGCCTGGCCCTCCGGGAGTTGGCGGAACTGGAAACCGCACACAGTCATTTGCGGCAGCAGGGAATCCGCAAGCTGAATTCCTCGGAAGCGGTGTTCCTGTTTTTGGTCTTAATGAGTTTTCTGCACATAGGGGTCTGGTTTAAAGGCGGAATATGGGGGCTGAAGTATTTGAGCCGATGGGCCCCGCTGGTCATTTGGGGCGGTGCCATGGCCTGGATCTACTGGCCCGGAAAACCGGAATACCCCCCGAATCAATGGGCGGTGATCTTCTTCGTACTTCTGCTGGTCATGGGGTTGGCGGGCTTCGCCTACCGCACCCTGCAGGCCTCCCCACCGCCCGGGGCTTCCGATTAAATATAAGTCGCATTTCATTTTAATTTCCGGCATAGTTGCACCGATTTTCCCGAATCGTTAGGAATCCAACCGATGAAACTTACTTTCCATTCATGGTTTGTATTGACGCTGGGCCTGGCGGTGCTGATTTCCGGACAGGCGGCAACGGCCTTCCCGGAAGAGGCCGATCCTCTGCTTGCGGGCCACAGGGCTTTCAGCGAGCGCAAATACGCCGAAGCCGAACAGTGGTTCGGCCAGGTGGTGGCCCAGGCGCCGGATGATTACAAAGCCTTGCGTGCCCTCGCCGAAACGAAAATCAAACTGAAAAAATTTGCGGAAGCGGAGGGCTTGATCGATCGTATCCTGAAAATGCCCGCTATCAAAGGGCGCAATGTCCAGGTCATCATCGAGGGCGATCCCCAACCCCACGAAGCGGAAATCGTGGATGAACGAGTGATGGCGGTAGACCCTTCCGCACAGGAGAAAACTTCGGGCACCGCCTTTATCCGGGGCGACGTGGCCAAGCCGGTCCCCCACTACCGGGTGTATTTCCTGAAAACCGGCAAGATGAAATTGTTGCCGAAAAGCAAAACCCGGATCCAGTACCACGGCATCCCCACCGCCACGCGGGATCAGGCCCTGGCTTTGAAAGCCCAGGTCCGGAAAAGTCTCATCTCAACCCAGTACAGCCGATCGGAAGAGGAAATGGTGGTCATTCCCGCGGGTTGTTTTCAAATGGGAAGCGAGCGGGGCAACCCCAACGAGCGGCCGGTTCATAAAGTATGCCTGTCCTCGTTTCAGATGGGAAAATATGAAGTGCGGCAACGAAATTTCCAGGCGGTGATGGGGACCAACCCATCGCAGAATGTGGGCGCCGACCTTCCGGTCGACAGCCTGACGTGGGATGAGGCCGGCGATTATTGTAAAAAACTGGGGATGCACCTGCCGACGGAAGCCGAGTGGGAATATGCCGCGCGGGCCGGAACCACCACGCCGTTTTACTGGGGGCCCACCGTTTCCGGCAAAGAGGCCAACTTCTGCGACAGCGCCTGCGCGTTGAATATCCGGGAACCCCGGGTCACCGACGGATTCAAACACACCGCTCCGGTGGGCTCGTTCCCGCCCAACCCGTTCGGTCTCCACGATATGGCCGGCAACCTCAGCGAGTGGATTCAGGATTGGATGGACGTGGAAAAGAATTACTATCTGGTGAGCCCGGAAAAGGACCCACCGGGTCCGCGGTCGGAACTGGACGCGTGCATGCGGGTGGATTGCATCGGTGCGCAATCCATTACCCATAAAGTGTACCGGGGCGGCGCGTGGAATCAGAACGCGGGGGAATTACGGTCCGCCCACCGCCGTGATTCGCATTTTCAACTGCGGCCCGAAGGCACCGGTTTCCGTTGCGCCAAAACCCTCGCGGCGAAACCCTCACCCTGACCTCCCGGTCCTGGGCGGACGGCCAATGTTCTGAACCAACAAAAAGTGCCAAGAGAAAACCGCTGAACCGCAACTTGTTAAAGCTGGGTCCAGCCGTTTGCTTTAATAAAAATACCAGAGCGGGAAAACGTCACCGGACGGATTGCATCCACGCCACGGCTTGG
>CAYPKH010000446.1:0-2020 GCA_964411245.1 uncultured Nitrospina sp. | reverse complement strand
CAGTTTTCCCGTCAGGATCGAATCGTTGACCATTTTGATCGTTACCGCTTTATCCGTGGAGAGGGATTGGATTTTTTCGACCGGGATTTGAATTTTCTCGGCATACTCGGTTGAAAAGGTCAGAGTCCCCTTTTCAAGGCCGGTGACGGTGCCCTGCAAGATATTGCCGTCGCCGAATTCAATCTGGTCCGCCCAGGCGGGAAGGACCCACATTCCAATCCAAAAAACGCTCAGCAGAATGAGAGCGGTCGTTTTACCTATTGGCTTTGATATCATTTGAAATTCACCGGATTTTAGAGACGGATAGTGATGCCTTTGTCCGCGAGGTAGCGTTTGGTTTCGGGGATGGTGAGTTCCTTGAAATGGAAGATCGAGGCGGCGAGCACGGCGTCGGCTTTGCCGTCCACGATCCCTTCGTACAAATGTTCCAGCGTTCCCGCACCGCCCGAGGCGATCACCGGGATGGTGGTGGTTTCGGACACGGCGCAGTTGAGCGCCACGTCGTAGCCCTGCTTGGTGCCGTCTCGGTCCATGCTGGTCAGCAGGATTTCCCCGGCGCCGTAGTGTTCCATGAGCTGGGCCCAGGGGATCACCTGAATCCCGGTGGGGTTGCGCCCGCCGTGCGTGAACACTTCCCAGGAAATCGCGGGTGGCGCGGGACGCTCAAACAATTCGGGGTGGTTGTTTTTCCAGTCGGCCGGCGGGTCGATCACCGGACTGTCCGTTTTAACCTGCTTGGCGTCGATGGCCACCACAATACACTGGCTGCCGAAACGTTGCGCGGCCTGTTGCACGAATTCCGGATGGAGCACGGCGGCGGTGTTGATAGCCACCTTGTCGGCCCCCGCTTTGAGAAGGTTGCGGATGTCCTCCAGCGTGCGCACGCCGCCGCCGACGGTGAGGGGCATGAACACTTTTTCGGCGGTCCGCGCCACCACGTCGAGAAGAATATTGCGTTTTTCGTGCGAGGCGGTGATGTCGAGAAAGGTCAACTCGTCGGCGCCTTCCGCTTCGTAGGCGGCGGCGCATTCCACCGGGTCGCCGGCGTCGCGCAGGTTGACGAACTTTACGCCTTTGACCACGCGGCCGTCCTTGACGTCCAGACAGGGAATGATCCTTTTAGCCAGCATGGTTCCGCGCCCGGTTCAGGGCCTCCTTGTAGTCCAGCCGTTTGTCGTACAGGGCTTTGCCGATGATCATGCCTTCGAGGCCTTCGGATTGGAGCGACAGCAGATCGGCAACGTCCTGGATGCTGCTGACGCCGCCGGACGCAATCATCGGCAGTGACGTGGCCCGGGCGAATTCCCGGATACTGTCCAGGTTGGGACCCTGCAACATGCCGTCACGGCTGATGTCGGTGAATATAAAACCCGCCACGCCCATCGGTTCCATCAGGCGGGCCAGGTCCGCCGCTTTCCGGTCCGACACTTCGGTCCAGCCTTTGACGGCGACCCGTCCGTTTTGCGCATCGATGCCGATCATGATTTTCCCGGGAAACTGTTTACAGGCTTCTTCCACAAACGGCGGGTCTTCGTGGGCGATGGTGCCGAGGATGACCCGGTAGGCGCCGGCGTTGACATAGGCCGCAATGGCGTCCAGGGTCCGGATGCCGCCGCCCACCTGGATGTCTACGGTACTGCTATAGATAATATCCTTGATGAGGGTGTTGTTTTTCGGCAGTCCCCGGAAGGCGCCGTCCAAATCCACCACATGAATGAGTTGCGCCCCCTGTTCGTCCCAATGCTCGGCCATGGCCAGGGGGTCGTCGGAATAAACGGTTTCCTGGTCCTCCTTGCCCTGGGTCAGGCGGACGCATTTGCCGCCTTTGATGTCGACTGCGGGAATAATCCTCACGATAGGGGTCCTTCCTCTCGGGTAGTATTGTATGCCACAAAACCAAGGATTATAAGGGAGGGTTGAGGAGGGTGTCAACGCATCCCGGGAGAAAAACCGAATGCCATTCGAGAGCCATTTGGGTTAGAATCGCCCGAACGAATGCCCCGCCGGGTCTTGGGGATCA
>CAYPKH010000445.1:0-2022 GCA_964411245.1 uncultured Nitrospina sp. | reverse complement strand
AGCTGTTGCGGTTGATCGCGGAGTTGAACGGCCGGGCGGCGTTTACCGGCATCATTCCCATCTCGGCGTTGAAGGAGGATGGCCTCGACATCCTGAAAGAGGTGTTGCTGAACCATCTGCCGGAGGGGCCGCAGTATTTCCCCGAAGACATGATCACCGACTGCCCGGAAGAGTTTCTGGTGGGCGAGATCATCCGCGAGAAGATCATCAAGCTCACCCATCTGGAAGTGCCCTATGCCGTGGCGGTGATGGTGGAGAGCATGCGCGAGGGCCAAAAGGGGGTGATCGTCATCGACGCCGCCATTTACGTTGAAAAGACGTCACAAAAGAAGATCGTCATCGGCGAGAAGGGGTCCCTGCTCAAAAAGATCGGGAGCCAGGCGCGGATAGAAATTGAGAAGCGTTTGGGCAGTAAAGTGTATCTAAACAGTTTTGTGAAGGTCAAACAACGCTGGCGGGAAAATCCCCGCTATTTGAAGGAATTCGGGTACACCCATGGTCACCATTAAAAAAGACGGTGAAATCGAAACGATGCGCCGTTCCGGCAAACTGGCGGCGGAGGTGCTGTTGATGATCGCACCGTACATCAAGCCGGGGGTGACTACCAACCAGCTCAATGACCGGTGCCACGACTTCATTCTCGATAACGGGGCCATCCCGGCGCCCTTGAATTACCGCGGGTTCCCCAAAAGCATCTGCACTTCGGTGAACGATGAAATCTGCCACGGCATCCCCTCGGACCGCAAACTGCGCAACGGGGACATCGTGAACCTGGATATCACCACCATTGTCGACGGCTTCCACGGCGACACCAACCAGACCTTTTTCGTCGGTTCACCCCGCAAGCAGGCCAAGAAACTGGTGGATACCACCCTGGAAGCCCTGCATAAGGCTATCGCCATCGTCCGGCCGGGAGCGCGGCTGGGGGACATCGGCGCCACCATCCAGCAACACGTGGAGCCAAGGGGCTATTCCGTAGTGCGCGAGTTCTGCGGGCACGGCATCGGCCGCAATTTTCACGAGGACCCGCAGGTGCTTCATTTCGGTAAATTCGGCCAAGGCATGGCGCTGGAGGAGGGGATGACCTTCACTATCGAGCCCATGATCAACCAGGGCAAGCCCGACCTCAAAATCCTGGACGATAATTGGACCGCCGTCACCCAGGACGGCAACCTGTCCGCCCAGTACGAACACACCATCCTGGTCACCGGCAACGGCCACCAAGTCCTCACCCGCATTGACGGCAAAACCGCTTTTTGAGGGTTTTGATCGGGCTTGCGGAATTTCCTCACCGTATTCACCCGCCGCTTTAATCTCCTATCCTATTGAAGTCAAAAGAGTTATTCAAAATCCAAAATTTTATATAAAATTAATATTGACAATCATTCTCATATTGGTTAAAACTGCCCCTGTTTTTAATAATGATAATGATTTTCAAAATCTAAATCTATTGACCACCGGCGGTTGAGCCGTCAATTGAAGGGCAGGAGAAAGCAATGAGGAAAACATTTTTGATATTTGGGGCACTGGGTTTGATGATGATTTTGAGCGTTCCTGGATGGGCACAGGACATCAAGGAACTGGAACGCCGCATCGATATTATGTCGGACGAGTTGGACGCTTTGAAAGAAAGCGGGGGCGGCGGGCTGGCCGACCGTGTACACATTCACGGCTATGGCGAACTGCATTTCAATCTGCCCACCGATGGCAGGGACGGGCAGTTTGACAATCATCGCTATGTCCTCGGGGTAAACGCCAAATTGGCGGACTGGATCCACTTGAATGTCGAAATCGATTTCGAGCATGCGGCGCAGGAATTGGAATTCGAGTTCGGTTATTTGGACTTTTTGATCAGCCCCAAACTCAATGCCCGCGCGGGTGTAGTGCTGGTCCCGGTGGGCTTCCTCAACGAATATCACGAACCGCCCTTGTTCTGGACGGTCGAGCGCCCGGAATTTCATAAAAGCATCATTCCCACCACCTGGAACGCCTCCGGGGCCGGAATTTTTGGATCGCCCATGG
>CAYPKH010000444.1:0-2024 GCA_964411245.1 uncultured Nitrospina sp. | reverse complement strand
GTATTCTTGATCTTCCTCGGTAAAATCCTCCGAGTAATCGATGAAGGTGCTGATCAGGGTTTCCAGATCGGTAGCCATGGACAACAGTTCTTCATGAGTCAGCTTTTCCGAATTCCACAGGCCCTCGAAAATACCGCGTCTCTGCTGTTCAGGAATTTTTCGGTAATAGTTGTCGAATTCGCGGTAACGCGCTTCTTTGGTCAGGACCGACCGGATTTTCCTCCGGGCCAGACGCGAGTCGACGAATATATTCCACAATAGGCGGAACCGCGCGGTGATGAGGTTTTTCATCGACGGGTTGCCGGGAATAAACGCGTCTTCGTAATCGAAATGCGGGTCCATCATGTCGCGCGCATGCATGAACTCGTGGACCAGGAAAGAGCCGAGTTCTTCCACCTCCTCCGGGTTGGCGAAGCGGCTGGCCAGCACGCGCATTTCGATCACCGGCAAACCGGACACCCGGTTCAAGACGTTGGACCCTTCGTCCACCTTGTTGATGGCCCGCTTGACCGTAATTTCCTTGATTTTTTCCTCGAATGCCCGGTCCTCTTCTTCATAGTGGACTTCCGCCTGGTCCTCGTCGACCGGACCCGGGGTGTCTTCCAGGGATTCTACCAGTTCAGTCTGGACCGCGGGCGTCTCATCGGAAGATTCCGCGTCGGAGGCTTTCGCATCGTCGGCATCCTCCGAACCGCCATCGCCCTCCGCCACCGCCACCCCGCTTTCCCCGGCGCTTTCGCTGGATGCGGCGATGGCCTTTTTCGGAGTTTTTTGCCGTTTAGGAATCAATCCGCAGGCTTCCAGGGCCTGCAGGACATTGTCGCCCAATTCCAGTTTTTCGCGGAAAAACAGTTCATTGACTTTGGCGAATGCCTCTTCCCGGTCATCCTCCGGCAACTCGTAAATCGGATCGGCCAAGGAATGGTATTCATCATAATCGGCCCGCATCCCGGAACGTTCCAGGTGGTTCAGGTGCCGGAAAACCGCTTCTTCCATCAATTGGGTGCTGTAGTTGATTTTCATAGGCTTGAATTACTATTCGAATAGTTTTCTTAAAACTAAAGGATTAAGAGGTTTTCCTACAAAGGTGCTATCAGGAATTTATAGAAGGACTCCGTCCTTGTCAAGGTTTGTTGCCCTGATTCCGGGTGTGAGAAACCTGTGGAAAACGGAGCTTTTGAATGATTCGAAATGGTCCGGCCCAGCCCTTTATCCGGCAACCCCACAATAATCACAAATCCTTATTTTATAGATGTTTAAATAGCTAATTTTTGTCAATTCTATCGACCAACTTGCGCATTTCTTCAATGGCATGTGTCAGCTTTTCGGGATTTCCCAGCAATTGCGCCACTTCTGCCGCCCGGTCCAGGTAACCTTCGCAGGGTTCTTTGCGCGACTCGGCGAGGTTCATCCGGGCCACGGTCATGTACAACTGCACCAGATTGACGAAGTTCTTCTTCTCATGAAAGATGTCGGCGGCTTTTTTGAAATAATCCTCCCCTATATCAAAATCCTTGCCACGAAATTTGAGGTTGCCCAAAAACGTATAATCCTTGGCCGACCCGGAGGCGTCGCCCACCTCCAGCGTGTAATCCAGGGCTTTTTTATAATATTCCTCCGCCCGGTCCGCATGGCCCCGCCGGAAATGATAATTTCCCATATTGCGGAAATCCTCCGCCATTTCCTTGGGATCCCCCAGCTCTTCGGAAATGCCCAGCGCCTGCTGGTAATAATCCTCGGCTTTTTCGGTGTATCCCTTTTCCAGATAAAGCGCGCCTAGGTTCCGGAGGTCGACGGCAATCTCCCGCGGATCGTCCAGCTTCTGTGAGCGTTCCAGCGCCATCTTGTAATACGGTTCCACCTTGGAACGGTCCTTTTTCTCGTTATAAATTTGGGCCAGACTGCGGATGTCGTGGCAGGCGCTCCGAAGGTCCTGCAACTCCTCGGCGAGGGTCAGGGCTTTGTGGCAATACTTTTCCGCTTCGTTCCATTTTTCATTCTGCGTGTACAGGGTGAAGAGATTC
>CAYPKH010000443.1:0-2028 GCA_964411245.1 uncultured Nitrospina sp. | reverse complement strand
GTGCTGAACTGCGGTTTGGTCCACAGCAGGGTGATCATGGGTGTCTTCCGCAACCATTTTACCGGTCCGCTGATCCAGGCGTATACCGGGGAGGCCGCCGAAATGAGATGGAACTTGTGACGGAAGCCCAGAACCAACGCAAACAGCGGTGCCGTTGCAAAAAAATAGCTCCAGAACGCCCACCCTGAATGTTTTTGAAAAGGGCAAGGAAGTATATGAGGGATCAGGTTTTTGTCCTGATAGGGAAAAGGCTCCACCGCGAGGTAATGCACCTGCCAGCCGGCATCGAGGTAAGCCTCGATTTTGAGGCGAAACCGTTTGCAGAATCCACCGCGCCGGTGCTTGTAATACATGGTCAGGACTTTAGGTTTCGAGGCCATAGGTACCGGTGATGCAGGGTCAGGGAGGATTATTTGATCTTGCTCAACCCGAGGGTTTCCAGGATCAGGTTTTTGACGACAAAAATAACGTTTTCCTTGCGCTCCGCCAGTCTCCGCAGGGTGTACGGGAGCCAGGCTTGGCCGTAGGGAACGTAAATGCGGACCTGGTATCCCTTGTCCAGGAGCGCGTGTTGCAGGTCGCGGCGCACGCCGTACAGCAATTCAAAATAAAACGCGTCCTGCGCAATCCGTTCCTTTTCGATAAACTCCGAAAGCCGGACGATCAGAATTTCATCATGCGTGGCGATGGCCGGCAGGTTGCCTTCTTTCAATAACCGGCACGCCTGTGTGTAGAAATTTTCCCGTATTTCATCCATCGACTGATAAGCGATCGTTTCCGGTTCCTTGTACGCCCCCTTGCACAACCGGGTGGAAACGCCCTGCCGGATAACCGATTGAATATCGTCGGCCGTCCGGTACAAATACGCCTGCAGGACCACCCCCAGGGTTTGGTGGGTTTTCTGAAGTTCGAGGCCCAGCTTCATGGTGCGTTCCGTCAAATCCGATCCTTCCATGTCGAATCGCACCGTGTGGTGACCCACAGCCGCCATCAATTCTTCAACGTTTTGTTTGCAGAGGTCGTAACGGATATCCATTCCCAGGGCGCTGACCTTGATCGAAATGTCGACCGGGCGGTGAAAGGTTTCGATGGCCTTCAGGAGGGCCAGATATTCGTTTTTCGCCTTGGCGGCCTGTTCTTCGGTATGAATGCTTTCCCCGAGGAGGTCCACCGTACAGAGGAAACCCTGATCATAAAGAGATTTGATGTTTTTCAACGCCGTTTCCAGGTCCGCACCTGCAATAAACCGTTTGGCGAAAGGATAAAGAATTTTCATTTCAATTCACCCTGTGTTGGGATGCGGATGGGGCCCATCCCAGGGATTGTAAGGAATGGGGTGATGATGAAAAACCCAATACAGAACTGACACTTATAATATAAACGATTCGCCGGGGCAGGGCAAAATTTTAGGACGGCCCGGACCACTTTTATTTGGATTTAGGGGACGGGTTGGGTTAAAATCCCCTTTTTAATTTTTTCGTTAGAGGAATGTTATGACCCTGCAATGCCTGATTGTTACCGCCCTGGTCATTCTTGCCGCATTGACTCTGCTCTTTTATCTGGTCACCAGCCAGAAAAACAGTTGACCCTTCCTTTCTCTTCGTGAAGCGGGGCGTCTATTCCCGGGCGTGACACGCCACGAAAGCGCCACCCCGAAACGTTTTCTCCGGATACTGTGTCCGGCATTTTTGCCGCAACGGCGATCCTTCCGGTTCGTTCCTGTAAATCGGGCAACGCGGATGAAAATGGCATCCGGCCGGCGGGTTGAGCGGGGACGGCACGTCTCCCACCACCGTCTCAAACGGTATGCGTTCGCCCAGGGAAGGCACCGCCTTGAGCAGCGATTCGGTGTAGGGGTGCTTCGGGTTCTTAAACAACTCCTTGGCTGACGCATATTCCACGATGCGGCCCAGGTACATGATCGCCACCTCGTCGGAAATGTACTGCACCACATTCAGGTTGTGGGTGATGAACAGGTAGGTGAGATTGCGTTTAGCCTGCAGTTCCCGCAGCAGGTTGAGCACCTGC
>CAYPKH010000442.1:0-2032 GCA_964411245.1 uncultured Nitrospina sp. | reverse complement strand
ATTCTGTTGATGATTCCTCCTCTCATGGCGGCTTTTCAACAATCCGCCGTTTCGGCCGCACCTGTCCATTATAAAAAGAAGGTTCAGGTGCAACCGTTTCAAAACGCTCCGGGATGGGTGGGGACTTACAATCCGGGAGCTCTGATGGCGGACCTCCTCAAGCAGAATTTACAACAACAGAAGAATGTGGTCCTGGTGCGTTTCAGCAACCGGAAAAAAAGTGCGCCTCAGGGGAAATCCGGCAAGGGTCCCGCTTCCAACGATATCGCAGGAATCCAGACGCCCGCCCAGATTATTGTTACCGGGCGCATCCTTAAATACCGGCCGGCTCTGCCCCTCCAACTGGAAAGCACCCGCACTGAAAAAAGAATGGCTCGCTCGGCGGAGGCCCAGATTGAATTTCAGATTTTTCAGGGTCAAACCAAACGCCTGCTCACCGGATTTATCCTCAACCAGAAATCGGCGGATGGCGAATCTCCTCTGGGTTTTTCGCAAAGCTCTTTAAATCTGAAGAGCCCTGATTTTCAAAAAACCTATATGGGCCGCGCGCTGACCCGGTTGGCGGAACGGGTGGCGCCCTTGATTACGGATTATCTGAACCGGATTCCCCTGGACGGCCAGGTGATCGTCGTGGAACAAGAAAAAGAGCAAATGGTCATCAACGTGGGCCGGAAGAGCGGCGTGGAAATCCGGGACGAGTTTGTCGTATACAGCGTCGACGTGGGCTTTTCCGATCCCCTGTACCAGGAAGACATCGGTGACCGCTTGAACCGCTTGGGAGTGGTCCGGGTCATCAATGTGCAAGAAGGGTTTTCCGAAGCGGTCATCATGGCCGGCGGCGACTTTGTAAAAGGCAACCTGGTGCGGTCCAAAAAGTTTAAACCTCTTCCCAAAATTTTGAGAGAGGCCCAACCCGCCGCCACTCCAACTTTCTCTCAACAGTAATTCAAAACGCTTTCAGAAGAACGCTGTTTTTCTTCAGGCAGTCTCGGAGCTGCTTTTCCAGTATTCCTGTAAGGGGAAGAGGGACAGGCTGGAGTTTTTGAGGGATTTCAGGGCGTCGACCAGGGCGAAGGCGCCCGGAATGGTGGTGCAGTAGGGCAGGTTTTGGGTCAGTGACGCCCGGCGCAAGGAAAAGGAATCTTCCACCGCCTGCTCGCCGAAAGTGGTGTTCACCACAAAATCGATCTTGCCGGATTCAATCGCTTCCACGATATGAGGGGAGCCTTCCTTGACCTTGTTGATGTGCGCGACTTTCAGTCCCAGGTCCTTCAGGTAGTTTCCCGTGCCCCGTGTCGCAATGAGCTTATAGCCCAGCGCTGCCAGACCGGTACCGATTTTACCGGCGGCCGATTTGTCTCCATCTTTGACACTGATGAAGACCACGCCTTGGTCCGGCAATTTAATTCCCGTAGCTATCTGGGACTTGGCAAAAGCCCGGCCGAAACTGGTGTCCACGCCCATCACTTCACCGGTGGATTTCATTTCCGGACCCAGCAGGACATCGACATCGGGGAATTTGATGAAGGGGAACACCGATTCCTTAACCGCAATATGTGAAATTTTCTTTTCTTCGGTGAAACCCAATTCCTCGAGGGTTTTACCCGCCATGACTTTGGCGGCTATTTTGGCCAGTGGAATCCCGATGGCTTTGCTGACAAAGGGGATGGTGCGGGAAGCGCGGGGATTGACCTCCAGCACGAAAATCTCCCCGTCTTTAATCGCGAACTGAATGTTGAGCAGGCCCACCACATTCAATTCCAGAGCCAGTTCGCGGGTCTGCCGTTTGAGTTCATCGGTCAGCGCCAGCGGGATGGAAAAAGGCGGCAGGGAGCAGGCGCTGTCGCCGGAGTGAACTCCCGCCTCCTCGATATGCTCCATAAGCCCGCCGATGACCACCCGCCGGCCGTCCGAAATGGCATCCACGTCCAGCTCGGTGGCATTGTCCAGAAAGGCGTCGATTAACACCGGGTGCTCCGGCGAGGCTTTGACGGCGAAGCGCATATAGCGGTCCAGGCGGTCCTGATTGTAG
>CAYPKH010000441.1:0-2050 GCA_964411245.1 uncultured Nitrospina sp. | reverse complement strand
CAGCGGTTGTTGCTCCAGTTGCCGCTGCCATCGACATCTTGATGGGCCTGGGTGGTGAGCGTGCCGAATCCTTCGGCATTGAGGTCTTCGACCGGCGACCGGCGCAGGGTGTTATCGGACAGAATATTGCCGGTGGCGCGGCCGGGATTGAACACGCCCTCGTTTTTTCCCATGCCCGGGTCGATGAAGGTGTGACGTTCGGAGACTTTCGGTTGTTGGTTGGGAGACAGCACCAGTTTTCCATCCGGCTCGTAGATATAATAACTGCCGGACCCCATCGCCATGTAGTTGTACTGGTCTTCCAAGTCCTGCATCATTTCGTTGCCGGCGTGCCCGGCGTCCTCCTTGTTCCAAGTGGCCTTCCATTGCCAGATGTTGACGCGCTCCCCCTCGCCGCCCATGGTGAACGGAGGCACCGGACCCGACGGGTCCACCGGAAACATCACCGCCGCCTGGTCCTTGTACTGCTGGTTCTGGACCATGATGTCGTTGCGGGTGGAGTCGACCCATTCCAGGCGAATGGCGATCTCCTTGCCATTGCTGGCGGCTTTGACGTTGACCCATTTGGTCGCCGGTGCGGGCCACATGGGATTGGTGATCATTTGCGGTTGCAGGTCGATGATGCTGTGCTTGCCTTTGGTGGGGCCGTAATGGGACCAGAACACATCGGAGGGATTGACGGGAATTTCGCCGTGGACGCGGACCGCTTCAATCGTGGCGGCGCCGGCGGAAATGGGAGCCGCCAGGGTCCACAGGACGAGTAAAACCGCAATGGGGGTTTTGCAGTCAGCCACTGTTCGGTCCCGTTTGGGAGGGGAACCTGATCTTAACGCAGTCGAGGCAGGTTATTTAATGGGTTCACATTCGGCCGGAGCGTTGGCAACCAGATCGTTTTCCATACTGTAGGAAAGGGATCGGTACTCCGGTTCTTCCACCTTGATGGCTTTCACATCCAGCAAGGAACATTCATTTTGCACCATCAGGGCCAGAATATCAACCAAGTCCTTGTACAAACCGCGCTCCGCCTTGCGGGCGGTAAAAATACAGAACAGAGGAGTCCACCGGCCGATATGGTTCCGGATGAATTTTTTGGCGGTGGAGCGCACCACAGCGATCTTCTTCTCATCGTGGTCGTTGGTGATGCCGTAGGCCTCCCGGAAACACAGGTAGGACATGAAGGCCAATTCGACGGATAGATGATCGACCCGCTCCTTGCCGCGGCTTTTGGGGAACTCGAACCCGAAGGTTTCATAAAAACCGCCAAGCTGGATCAACACGTCCGTCTGGGACTGAATACCGCCTTCTGTCCCATACTGCATTTCGTAAGGCGGGCATTCCTGGGAGACCGCGTGTCCGAATACGCGGACATACTCCTGTTGCACCTGTTTCAAAGCCATTTTGGGGAGATACTTGCCGAAACTTCCGACCATGGCCTTTATTTTACCCCAGTCGCCTTCATCCAGCAGAACCACGTCAAACGGCTCCAGCAAGGACTTGGGACGGAAAAATTTCCGGTTCCAGGCATAACTGAACGCATTGGACAGAATGTCGAAAATTCGGCCACGGGCCAACTGCATGGCTATTCTCTGCTCTTTGCATTCTTCCAGGGAACCCGTTTCACCAAACTTCACCAGGATTGGATCTTGCTCTTTAACTTCGCTCACTTCGGACATGGGACTCTCCCTCAAAATAGTCGGACCGCAACAAGGTCCAAACAGCGTTTAAGACTTAAAGCCTTGCATCCCCCCACAGGCCCGGCTGGCCGGCCTGATTTGCAAGTTTAGTTTAATTTGAGCCGAAAGGAAATGTTAATTGCTCAACTTATCATAAATGGCTAAAAAATCAAGCCGTTCCGGCTCTCAATTCGTAGACCTCGATACACCGGTCACAGCCCCCATCCTTACTTTCCCAATCGGGGAAATCGATTTGAATCGCCTCGATGACCATTTCATCACACACGCTTGCCGGATCGTCCACCCAGTTGTAGGTCGGGAATTTACACAACGGACAGGGTGATCCCTGCAGATGGATGTATTCTTGATCCTCCTCG
>CAYPKH010000440.1:0-2058 GCA_964411245.1 uncultured Nitrospina sp. | reverse complement strand
GTTGCTGGCAGCCGCGCTGGAGCAGGCCAAGGAAGGCCGGATGCATATCCTGGATGAAATGGCCAAGACGCTGGAAACCTCGCGCCCCGAAATGTCCCAGTACGCGCCGCGGATCACTACCATCAAAGTGCCGGTCGACAAGATTCGCGATGTCATCGGACCGGGCGGTAAAGTGATCCGGGGTATCATCGACCGCACCGGCGTCAGCATCGACATCAACGACGACGGGACGGTCAATATCGCCTCGCACGACGAGGAGGCTTCCAAAAGCGCCATCCAGATCATTCAGGATCTGGTGCAGGAAGTGGAAGTCGGCAAAACTTATATGGGCAAGGTCAAGAAGATCATGGATTTCGGTGCCTTTGTCGAAATTTTACCGGGCACCGACGGCCTCGTCCATATCTCGCAAATCTGCGACCGCCGCATCCAGAAAGTGCGCGACGAGATTCAGGAAGGCGACGAGATCATGGTCAAGGTGATCGACGTGGACCGCAACGGCAAAGTCAAGCTCAGCCGCAAAGAGGCGATGCGCGACGAAGCCGCCGCGGCCGCCACGCACTAAAACCCGAGACGCAAATCTTCAGCGGATGCGCCGGAATTTCCGGCCATCCGCTTTCTTTTGCGCTAAAAATCGAGGTCCCACTGTTTAAGGGTTTCCAGAGCCTGGAAATGGGTGAGATCGAAATGGATGGGGGTCACGGAAATATAGCCCTCTTCCACCATTTCGCAGTCGGTGCCTTTTTCCACCTCGGCGAATTTCATTTCCCCCGCCAACCAGTAATAGGTTTCGTTGCGCGGGTTCACTCGCTTGTCGAAGGTTTCGATGACGCGCGATTTGCCCTGCCGCGTCACCACCACCCCTTTGATCCGGTCCCGGGAAACGGCGGGCACGTTGACATTCAACGAAACTCCTTCGGGCAATCCTTTTTCGATTACCAAGGGGTATAGCTTTTTGATAAAGTCGACCGCCGGAGAAAAATCCTGAAGTTCCCACGAATTGAGGGAAACCGCAATAGCGGGCAGGCCCATAATGGCCGCTTCGGTCGCCGCCGACACCGTCCCCGAATAAATGGCGCAGGTGGCCAGGTTGCCGCCCTGATTGACCCCGGAGATCACCAATTCGGGAGGCGTATCGAGCAGCTCGATCACGGCAATCTTGACGCAATCGGCGGGCGTGCCGTTAACCGCATAACCGATCAACTGCCCCTCTTCCTCGACCTTGCGGACCTTCAGGGGATTGGACAACGTGATGGCGTGCCCGACGGCGCTTTGCTCGGTTTCGGGCGCCACCACCAGGACCTCGGTCAAAGGCGCCAAGCCTTTCCGCAGGGCCTGGATGCCCCGGGCATAAAATCCGTCGTCATTGGTTAAAAGTATCATAAGAAAAAAAAGCGGAGACCTGGAGAGTCTCCGCCTGGCGGCGAACCGCCGCGGTAAATTTAAAACCCAGGCTGGCGAAAGTAACTTTTCGGCCGTGCCACTCCGCCCTGCGAAATTTGCACCGGCGCACCGGGCCAGGCCACCATAACTCTGGACCCAAATTCTGAATTGCGCCCAGGGTTCTCGGTTACCACCGGTCAGCCTGTTCCCCATCCGGGCAGGAGCCGGGCGGGTTAATTGTGTTTGCTGAAATATTCCTGGGATTCCTTCGGCCCCGGTTTCATGGCGTCCTTGCCTTTGTTCCAGTTGGCCGGGCAAACTTCCCCGTTTTGTTCATGGTGCTGAAGCGCATCCACCATGCGGAGAGCTTCATCGATGTTGCGGCCCAGCGGCAGGTTGTTGACCAGCGAGTGCTGGACGATGCCGTCCTTGTCGATCAGGAACAGTCCGCGGAACGCGATGCCGCCGTCCGCCAAAACCCCGTAATCGGCGCTGATGGTTTTATCCAAATCGGCCACCAGGGGATAATCGATCTGCCCCAGGCCGCCTTTCTTGCGGTCTGTGTTGCGCCAGGCCAGGTGGGAAAAATGACTGTCGATGGAAACCCCGAGCACTTCTGTACTGCGTTTTTTAAAATCCTCAATTTGACTGCTGAAGGCAATGATCTCCGTCGGACAG
>CAYPKH010000439.1:0-2073 GCA_964411245.1 uncultured Nitrospina sp. | reverse complement strand
AGCGCTGTCGCAAAAACGGTCAGTAACCTCTACGACTAGGATGGTGGTCCATCCGCATATTTGGTACTATAGGACGGGCCGCTCGGCTGGAGACAGGTCGGCCGAGCCTCAATGATTTGTCGATGTGGAGTCGGCCTCGTCGAAGGCAAAGGGTTTTTGATTGGCGCCGGAGTCGATTGGCCGGCTGGGGTCTGACGATAGAGAAAAAGAGGAGTTATTTTCTTTGTGTTCCACCTTTCTTGACACCACCTCTGCAGCAGAACCCTGATAAGCCCCGCGAAACTTTCAGGTAACCAGGCGCGCTCCACCCCCTTTATGCCAATATGCTTCCCAGGCTGGAAGGGCTGACTGCCCTTGGAATAAGGCCGGGTAACAGGAAGCCGGTTTCACTAGCTGACGCTCTTGAAGCGGAAATTATTTATAGAGATCGCGGAGAAACGATTTGATTGCCACTCAAAACCCCCTACTCACTCAAATCCCGATACCCTCAGAAGAAGCGACAGAAGCGATAAATCAGCCCCAGACCAACTATTACCCCGAGCTAAGAAGGATCATCAAGCAGCAAGGCCTCATGGATAAGCAGCCCGCGTATTATTCTTACAAAATTCTTTCTTCTCTGGCCTTACTGGGCCTCAGTATCGCCTTTCTGCTAGTCGTGGATAATTTTTGGCTTCAATTGGTTAACGCCGCATTCCTGGCGTTTTGCTTCGGCCAGATCGGGTTTGTTGGTCATGATGCCGGCCATCGGAGTGTGGTCCGTTCCGTTCGGGGGAATGACATCCTCGGGCTTGGCTTTAGTTTCTTGATGTGTTTGAGCTGGTCCTGGTGGGTAACTCAACACAATCAGCACCATACCACTCCCAATGACCTGGAACAGGACCCCCATACCACTATTCCATTTTTAGCTTTCTCTGAAGAGATAGCCCAGAGAAAGTCGAAAATGATGAGGTCCATTGTGCGGTACCAGGCTTTTTATTTCGCGCCTATGCTGCTGCTGGAAGGCCTTAACATTCGCCTGGCCGGTATCCAGTTTTGGATGGGGCGAGCGAAAGCCAAAGACCTCATGATCGAGCCTCTATCGATGGTCCTGCACTTCCTGTTTTACTTCGGACTGCTCTACTACTCTTCTTTGAACCCCTGGCAGGTGGTTGCCTTCGTTCTAGTTCATCAAGCGCTGTTCGGCTTGTACTACGGTTCGGTCTTCGCCCCCAACCACAAAGGGATGCTGACCATCGATAAAGATAATCCCATGGACTTTTTGCATACCCAGGTGCTTACCACCCGCAATGTTAAACCAGGCCTCATTACCGATTTTATGTACGGTGGCCTGAACCATCAGATTGAGCACCACCTGTTTCCGATGATGCCCCGGAACAACCTGGGGAAAGCTAGAAAAATCATCAAGGCTTTCTGCCAGCAGCACGATATTGCCTATCACGAGACCAGCACATCCAAGTCATACTGGGAGATACTGAGCTATCTCCACCGGGTTGCCAAACCCGTTAGGGTCTGAGTTCCGGACAACAACTGGGGTCCTTGGAACTGCAGCGAGTGACCAGGCTCTCCGAGTGTCTTTAAAATGTTCCTCCCCTTAAAAAGAGGATGCTAGGAGCAGTCACAGAACCTCCTCTTAATCTCCCCCTTGCCAAGGGGGAGAAACGAGTTTTGAAACACCTTCTCAGGGGTGTTAGTGGTTCCTCCGTTTATTAAGGGGAAGTTGGGAGGAGACACCATGCCGCCTCTTAGCACCTCCTCGTCGAGGGATCTATACTAGCTTTTTCAATCCAGTCTCAGCTAGACTAGGCGCAGGCCCTGGGAAATTACCGCTTCTCTGTCAGGAGTAAGACATGAGCACAGCGCAGGAGGCCTGTCTCTTTTACCGTCTGGGTGGCTCCGCCGCTATCGCAGATATGGTCAGCGCCCTCTACGACCGGATGGTGGTCCACCCGCATATTTGGTACTACTGGAAGGGACGCTCGCCAGAAGATAGGTCGGCCGAGCGCCAGCGATTTGTCGAGGTGGTGTCAGCCGCTGCCGGAGAACCAAAGGCTCTCCAGGCCCACGAAGCGAATG
>CAYPKH010000438.1:0-2075 GCA_964411245.1 uncultured Nitrospina sp. | reverse complement strand
GACATCTCCCCCAAAAGTCTGGCGGGTTTTGTCGCCGCCTCAGGACGGACGCTGAATATTGCGGACGCCTATGACCAAGAGGAGCTTGACAAAATTCATCCGGATTTGCACCTGGACACGCAATGGGACGAAAAGCTGGGATACCGGACCAAATCCTGCCTGATCGTCGCTCTGCCTTACAACAAAAAACTGATGGGCGTCCTGCAGATCATCAACAAAAAAACCGAACCTCAATTCACGGATGACGACGTGCGGTTGGCAAAAGAGTTGGCCGGAACGCTGGGACATTCCATCGTCAAGATGCAGTCTGAAATTATTGACGAGAAAATTCAGGCGACCGCGCATGCGATCCATTCCGCATCCTCTCTGCAGGAGATTCTCGTCGAATTACGAGTCCCCATTCTGCAATTGTTCGAGTGCAAAATGGTGACGATCTATGCGGTCGACAGAGCGAAAAACGAAATCTATTCGCAGATCCGGCCGGGAGATGCGCTGGAGGAAATTCGCCTCCCCATTTCACCGAAAAGCATCGCCGGTTGTGTGGCCATGGAAAAACGGCCGGTGAACCTCAAAAACGTCAACGACCAGGTGGAACTGGTCAAGTATCATCCGGAACTGGCCTTTGACAAATCGTGGGACACCCTTTCGGGAGAACAGGCCAAGAGCATGCTGGCGTGCCCTCTGATTAACGCGGGGGAGCTGATGGGCGTCCTTCAACTGGTCAACAAACTGAACGAGGAGCCGTTCAACGTCAACGACGAAAAATGCATTTTGGCCATCGCGGAGTCTCTGGTTCTGGCCATTTACAACCAGCATAAACAATCTAGAACCAAACCCACCAAGTTCAGTTACCTGATCAACAATGGACTATTGAGTCAGGAAGAATTGACCAAGGCGATCACCCAGGCCCGCACCAGCGGGATGGATATCGAAACCATCCTTTTGACCGAATTCAAGATCAAGCGAAAGGATTATGGCAAATCCCTGGAAGAGTTCTACAAAGTTCCCTACGTGGGATATTCCGATCAGGTTGTTCTTCCGGAAACTCTTTTTACCGGCCTCAATACCAACTTCCTGGCCAAGAACAATTGGCTGCCGATTGAAAAGGACGACAACAAAGTCATCATTTTGATCGACAACCCCGCCAATCAGGACAAGATTCAGAACATTAAACTGATCTTTTCGAAAAAGGCTCTCGAATTCAAAGTAGGCCTGAAGGCGGATATTCACGAATTTCTCAAAGTTACGCCCCAGGCAGACGAGGACGAGGACCTCTTGGATGAGCCGATTGAAACGGAAGAAGTCGCCAGCCTGCTGGATGCGCTCCAAAGCGAATCGGAAGATGATGTCACACTGGCTAGCATTGAGGACGACGATGCCAACGCCATCAGTGAAACGGACAGTACCATCGTCAAATTGGTCAATAAAATTCTGATTGATGCCTATAACATGGGCGTTTCGGATATTCATATTGAACCGGGCCTCGGCAAGAAGCTGATGAGAGTCCGGTTCCGCAAGGACGGCACCTGCCGGGTGTATCAGGAAATTCCTCCGATGTACAAACAGGCCTTTATTTCCCGTATCAAGATCATGTCCCGCCTGGATATCGCCGAGCGGCGCCTGCCCCAGGACGGTAAAATCAAAATGAGGTACGGCAAGAAGGAAATCGAATATCGTGTCGCCACCTGTCCCACCGTGGGTGGCAATGAAGACGCCGTTTTACGTATTCTGGCGGCGAGCAAACCGATTCCTCTGGAAAAAATGAATTTTTCCCCCAGAAACCTTGAATTGATCCAGAGCTGTGCGTCCAAGCCTTATGGTTTGATTCTGGTGGTGGGGCCCACCGGTTCCGGTAAAACGACCACCCTGCACTCCGCGCTGGGCTACATCAATAAGCCCGAACGAAAAATCTGGACCGCCGAGGACCCGGTGGAAATCACCCAGGACGGTCTGCGTCAGGTACAGATGCTTCCCAAGATCGGTTTGGATTTCGCACGGGCCATGCGCTCGTTTCTGCGCGGCGATCCGGACGTCATCATGGTGGGTGAAATGCGCGACGTGGAAACCTGTTCCAT
>CAYPKH010000437.1:0-2076 GCA_964411245.1 uncultured Nitrospina sp. | reverse complement strand
CGTCGAGCGGGTCATCGAAGCGGCCAAGGCCATTGCCATTCCGCTGGACCGGGAGGTGATCCATGTTCTGCCTCAGGAATTCATTGTCGACCACCAAGACGGCATCAAAACGCCCTTGGGCATGGCCGGGGTGCGATTGGAAGCCAAGGTGCATATCGTCACCGCGGCGGTCACCTCCGCCCAGAACATCGTCAAGTGCGTGAACAAGGCGGGGCTGGGCGTGCAGGACATCGTGCTGGAACAACTCGCCTCCAGCGAGGCGGTGCTCTCCAGCGACGAGAAGGAGCTGGGCGTGGCGCTGATCGATATCGGCGGCGGCACCTCGGATCTCGCGATTTTTTACCAGGGCGCCATCAAACACACTTCGGTGCTGGCCATCGCCGGCGCGCAGGTGACCAACGACATCGCCATCGGCATGCGCACCCCCAACGCCGAGGCGGAGAAGATCAAACACGGCCACGGGTGCGCTTACTCGGACCTGATCAAGCACGACGACACCATCGAAATCTCCACCGTGGGCGGACGCAGCACGCTCAAGGTATCGCGGCAGGTCCTGAGCGAAATCATCGAAGCGCGAATCCGGGAAATGTTCGAAATGCTCAACCACGAAATCCAGACGTCCGGATATCAGGACAACATCTCATCCGGCATCGTCATCACCGGCGGGACAGCCTGTGTGGAAGGCATGGCCGATCTGGCGGAAGAAGTGTTCCAGGTGCCTGTGCGCATCGGCACCCCCATGGGCCTGGGCGGCCTGGTCGATGTGGTCACCAGCCCCATTTATGCCACCAGCACGGGACTGATTCATTACGGAGAAAAAAGTTTCAAGGCGGGCCGCACTCTGGACCTGCAAGGCAGAAATTTGTTTGAAAAAATCTTCAGCCGCATGAAGGGCTGGACTGAAGAATTTTTTTAATCACCAAGGAGGAAACAATGGGCTTAATCGAATTTGAACCGAACAATGATTTATCAGCCAATATCAAGGTCATCGGCATCGGCGGCGGCGGCGGCAACGCGGTCAACAGCATGGTGCGGTCGAACATCCAGGGCGTGGAGTTCATCCAGGCCAATACCGATATCCAATCGCTGGACGCCTCGCCGTGTACGCATAAAATACGGCTCGGGACGGAATTGACCCGCGGCCTCGGCGCCGGGTCCGATCCGGAGATCGGCAAAAAGGCGGCGGAAGAGAGCCGTGATTATTTGTACGACGTGCTGGAAGGCTCGGACATGGTGTTCCTCACCGCCGGCATGGGCGGCGGCACCGGTACCGGCGCCACCCCCGTCATCGCGGAGATCGCCCGGGAAGCGGGGGCGCTCACCGTCGGCGTGGTCACCAAACCGTTTCTGTTCGAAGGCAGCCGGCGGCAGTCGCAGGCCGAAGAAGGCCTCCAGGAATTGAAGGAGGCGGTTGATACGCTGATCGTCATTCCCAACCAGAAACTGCTGAGCTTCATCGGCAAGCAAACGTCGTTGACCGCCGCCTTCTCACAGGTGGACGACATCCTGCGTCAGGCGATCTGCAGTATCTCGGATTTGATCGTGATTCCGGGGTTGATCAATCTCGACTTCGCGGACGTCAAGGCCATTATGTGCGGCATGGGCAAGGCGCTGATGGGCGGCGGCATGGCTTCCGGGGAAAACCGGGCCATCGAGGCGGCACAGCGTGCCATTTCCAGCCCTCTGCTGGACGAAGCTTCGGTCGAAGGCGCACGTGGTATCCTTATCAACATCACCGGCGGTGAAGACCTCACTCTGCACGACGTCAACGAGGCGGCCATGCTGATCCAGAAAAGCGCGCACGAAGACGCGCACATCATCTTCGGGGCGGTGGTCGACAAAACCATGAAAGACGACATGCGGGTGACAGTCATCGCTACCGGATTCGAGAAGGAAGAACGCCAGCGGCTCTTTCTGGCGCCGCAGGAGCACAGCACACTACCGATGAAAAAAGTGGTAAACGGACCCGATGTGGAGACGGATCTGGAAAATCATCCCGCCCACCAGCAGGAAAGCCTGAAAGACCTGGCGGATTCGATCCGGCGGGAGTCTCCCGACACCTTGTCCAACAATTCA
>CAYPKH010000436.1:0-2076 GCA_964411245.1 uncultured Nitrospina sp. | reverse complement strand
CATCCAATTTGTCATCCTGAGCGCCAGCGAAGGATCTTTGTTTGGTAAATCCAGTTAATCCTGCAAATCCTGTAATCCTGCCTGATTTTTCGGTTTTTTCCGCGCGCTCTGCGTACTCTGCGGTGAAATTTATTCGGAAATTATTTTTTGCGCATCACCGCCAGCCATTCCTTGCCACGGCGTTTTTCATCCGAAAAGGTACACTTCTCCAAACGTTCGATAACGAACACCTCCGAAAAATCATCCCGGATATGATCCTCGGTGGTGTTGAACGGCGGACCTCCCTTTTCCCCCGTTTCGTAAAACAATCCAGCCAGCATTCCGCCGGGCTTCAGTATCCGAGACACGGTGACGACGTAGGCCGCCCGTTCGTCGGGACGAATCGCGCAGAAAAAGGTCTGCTCGAGCAGGCTGTCGTAGGCCCGGTTATGGTTGTCATCCAGATCGAAAAAATTCTGGTGCAGGACCCTGGCGTTCAGGTTTTTACGATTCAGGGAACCCCGGAGCAGGCCCACCGCCCCGGAAGCGTAATCAACCCCCGTCACCTGAAACCCCCGCTCGGCGAAAAAGATCACCTCATGGCCCTGCCCGCACCCGGGAACGATCATATTCCCCGGGGTTATAATATTGTCCTCGAACAGGCGGACGAAGGGGGGCGCCACATGGTCCAGGTCCCAGCCGAGATCGTTGTCATCGTAATGTTTCTGCCAATCGGCCTGTTCGTAGCCGTTGCGGATTTCGTCGTTCATCGGTTCGCTATTCGCTGTAAAAATCTTCAAGGTGTTGGAAAGCGGCGCGGGCCATGGCTTCCACTGCCTCCAGGGCATTGCCGCCGATGTGCGGAGTGACCATCAGATTGGGACAGGCCAGGAGTTCCTGATCCTCCGGCGGTTCCTGGGCAAACACGTCGAGCGCCGCGCCGGAAAGGGTTCCTTTCAGCAACGCCTCTTTCAACGCGTCCTGATCCACCACCTCGCCGCGGCTGGTGTTGATCAAAAACGCCGTCAGCCGCATCTGGCGAATCGCGGTTTTGTCCATCATGTGACGCGTTTGATCCGTCAGCGGGACATGCAGGGAGAGGATGTCCGATCCCCGCAACACCTCTTCGAATCGTTTTTCCACCGCGCCGGTCTCTGCGCAGAATTCGGATCGATCCAATATATCGCGAACCCAGACCGTACACTCGAACGGTTGCAGGAGACGGACCACTTCCATGCCGATATTGCCGCAGCCAATGATGCCGACGGTTTTGCCTTTCAACATCCGGCCGCCATCTTTGACCCATTGCCCCTGTTTGAGTTCCGCCCCGGCGCGAAACACGTTGTGGCACAACCCCAACATGAAGTTGAGAGTCAATTCGGCCACCGAGCGCCGATTGATGCCCTCGGTCCACCGCAACTCCACCTGGTGCCGCTTCAGCGCTTCCTGGTCGATATTGTCGAGACCCACTCCATATTTAGCGATGATCTTCAACTGCGGCAGGGCGGAGAGAATCTTGCCGGTCACGCCGTCGCGCCCGATCAACAACGCGTCGGCCTCGCCGGCGTAGTGGATCAACTCCTCCTCGCTCAAATAGCGTCCGGTGGGGTTGAACCAGGCCTGCGGAAAGCGGTCGGACAGTTCCTTCCGGAGAGTGGGTGAGTCGCATATGGGCGGCGGGGTGACCACCAACCGCGGAGAATTCTGCGTCATGGAAATTACCCGAAAATCTTATACACGATCGACGACCCTGCAATGAAGGTTCCGGCCGCCGATCCGATGTTGGCGAAGAAAAAAATCAGAAATACCCGGACCACTCTATTTTTCCACCACATGCTGAAGTGGGCGATATCTTCGCGGATGGATTCAAAATCGGCCACTTTGGGTTTCCGGATATAGGATTCCACGATGCCGACCACCATCCCGGCGCCTATCGTGGGATTGAGAGAAGTCAAAGGCGCCGCCAAAAACGCCGTCAGGATGGAAACCGGGTGGGCAAACGCCAGAGCCGCGCCCAGGGCGCTCAACCCGCCGTTGATCACGATCCACTGGAGGACCAGTTGCCCGCCCAATTCGGGCGACCGCATATAGCCGACC
>CAYPKH010000435.1:0-2083 GCA_964411245.1 uncultured Nitrospina sp. | reverse complement strand
TCCCTGAGCGGCGAGATTTCCCGGGCGCGGCGCTACGATACCGAATTCTCTATCCTGTTTATGGACCTGGACGATTTTAAAAATATCAACGATTCCATGGGGCATCTCGCCGGAGACTTTGTCCTCAAGAAAGTCGCGAATCTCATCATCGATGAGAAGCGGGAAGAGGACGTGGCGGCCCGTTACGGCGGCGAGGAACTGGTCATCATCCTGCCGGAAACCAACAAGGTGAATACCATTATCAAGGCTGAGCGGATAAGGAAAAAAATCCAAGATATGCCGCTTGTGTTCGATGGCAAGGAAACCCAAATTACCATCAGCGGCGGGGTTACAACATTTCCCCAGGACGCCAAGGATGCCAATGAACTGATCAATTGCGCTGAACAGGCACTGTACCGCGCCAAATCGGAAGGCAAAAACCGGATCTGCCTGTTCTCCACCGATAAGCGGCAGTATGTTCGCGTCGATTTCGCAGGCGAAGTCAAAATCCAGCCGCTGGGTAAATGGGTCGGCCAGAGCCAGCTGTTTGGCAAAAGTAAAGACCTCAGCCTTTCGGGCATTTTGTTTGAGTCCCAAACGCCCATGGAAATCGGTGCCAAGATTCAAATGGAGATTCCCATTCCCACCCTCGACACTCCCATCATTCTGGTCGGCAGCGTGGTGCGCGTCGAGGTCTTCGAGAACCACTACGATATCGGCGTCTGTTTCGTCCAGCTCCAGGGCGCGGACCGCCGCGAATTGAGCTCTTTTCTCAAGGTGCATCCTGCCACCTGAATCCCTTCCCGGTTTTTCGCTGGTTCCCCCGATGGATGCCCCTATGAAGTCCCACCAATCCCTCTCATACCCCGTCAAAAAACCCGTCATAAAACCAATGGAAATTTGACTCTTTGGCTCGGAAAACCCCTCCGGAGAGGGCCTATCGATTTCTCCTCAACCGCCCTAACCCAACTAAAACATTGAATTTAAAAGAATTATGGGTTGGCTGATCCAGGTTTGGCACTGCTTTTGCTTTTACAGGGTGACATCATCACTTATATGGCAACCTTGCATTCCTAGGACCCGCCGATGGACGATTTAAGGGCTTCTCTAATTCAGCAGTTGAGTGTGTATTGTGACAACGAGGAGGATTTTTTGCGCCATGTGGATCACCTGGCAGGAACCCAAGGCGACCGGATTTTTCCCGTTCTGCTGAACATTTTCACTCAGCTGGATTTTAATTATGATGAAGCGCCGTCCATCTGGCGGAACCTGGTGAAGCACCGCCGGATGATGATGGCCTTGATGGACCGGCCGGTCAACCTCACCACTGCTATTTGTGATTACATGTTGACCGTTGAGAAGGCCCTGATCCACCCCAAGGTGGTGGAGTTGAACCTGTTCGAAGAGACCAGCCATTACTCCAAATGCGATCGGCTGACCGGGCTTTACAACCGGACCTATTTCGAAGAGGCGTTGAAGAGCGAGGCGTCGCGGTGCCGACGGTATCAATCGGAATTTTCGCTGGTCTTTTTCGATCTGGACAATTTCAAAACCATCAACGACACCTGGGGACATCTGGCCGGGGACTCCGTATTAAAAGCTATCGCCGACCTGATCCTATCAGAGAAGCGGGCCGAGGATATCGCGACCCGCTTTGGCGGAGAAGAAATCGTATTGATCCTTCCCGGAACCCAGAAATACGACGCCCTGATCCTAGCGGAGCGCATCCGGCACAAGATCGAATATATGAATCTGTATTTTGAAGGACAAATGATCAAGGCCACCGTCAGCGGCGGCATCGCCACGTATCCACTGGACACCGATATCGCAAGCGAGTTGTTGGACTGCGCCGACCGGGCCCTGTACCGGGCCAAGCACCGCGGCCGCAACCAGATCGTTTTGTTTTCGGAAGAAAAGCGTCACAATGTGCGCATAGATTGGATGGGCCCCATCAAGATTCAAAACCTCGGGACCCGGACTCGGGAGAAACCGGGGGTGGGCCGCATCAAGGACATCAGCCTTTCAGGCGTGCTGTTCGAATCGGACCAGCCCATCGGCATGGGAAGCCGCATTCAGATGGAAGTGCCCCTGCTTTCCAAGGACC
>CAYPKH010000434.1:0-2100 GCA_964411245.1 uncultured Nitrospina sp. | reverse complement strand
GGTGGATGCAAAAAACGAGGGAGCACCCACCACCCCGTTCTTCCATGCGGTTACTAAAAGCAAGACCCGGCTGGCGGAAAGCCTGCTTCAACACGGCGCGGACATCCATTTCCGCGCGAAGAATGGGAATACCGCCCTGCATATCGCCACCCGACAGGGTCATAAAGAGATGGTGCAACTGCTGTTGGCCCATAACGCGCGGGTCAATGCCAGAAACGAAAAAGGATACACTCCGCTCTATTTCCCGGAGGAGTTCAGCTACCGGGACGTGTCCACGCTTCTCAAAAAACATGGCGCGCGTCTGGCGAAGCCCGCGCCTACCGCGGCCCGTTATGAAAAAACCTATCAAAAACTTCTTGGCAAAGGCCCGTTGCGGGTGATGCGGGTGGTCAAACATGAAGGCCACAGTCTGCAAACCGCTTATTCCACCCGGGGGGACCGGGTGGCGCAAACCGTCTGGCTCAAACGGCCGTTTGAAGAATGGTCCGAAAAGTTTTATGCCGCCCGGGTGTGGAATGTGCGAACCGGGAAGGCCCGGAAGCCTGTAATGAAATTGAACGGTGCCCCGCAGGGAATCCAATTCGCCCCGGACGGCAACCTGCTGATCTCCAGCGGCAAGGAGCCGGGGGTGGACATTTGGGATCCAATAGCCGGAAGAAAAATCCGGGAAATCGGCGATGGCCGGGGGGAAATCCTCGGCTGGAGCTCCGCGGGATCGAACCGGTATCTGCTGATCGGAGAGAATAAGCGCCCGTTTGCCGATCCCGAGGGCAGCCTTCTGGACCGTTGGTATCCGGTGTTCAAGGAAATTACCGGGGGTCTGGAGCACAGCGTGTGGATTTACGATTATCAAACCGGCGAGCTGGTCCGAGAATTGAGAGGCCACCGGGGCCGGGTGTGGCAGGCGGATTTTTCAGCCGACGGGCAGTACATCGCTTCCGTCAGCTCGCGGTCCTTCAACGAATTTACCGACCTGCTCATCTGGGAAACCGCCACCGGCCGCCCGATCAGAGTTCAGAACAATCTGGGCTGGCTGCAACCCATCGCGCCGTTCCCCAATGGCCGCCGCCTGGCCGTTTCCGACGGCCACCGGACCCTGATCCTTGATATGGCAACCGGGCAGGTGATCACGCAGATTCGCGAGGGCGGTTACTATCTGGGCCTGTTGCAGGAAGGCCGGTTCATGGTCTGCCTGAAATACGAACAACTGCTCCTGGTCGATGTGGATACCGGGAGAGTGGTCCAGAAAGTAAACTTCATGAAGGATTTTTTAAAGCTGGGAAGGGGTTATGCCGAAGAAGAAAACTTTACCTCGTTGAGCATCTCTCCCCGCGGCGACCGCTTTATGGTGACCACCAACCACGGCAAACTCATTTTCTTCGAATTGAAAAACGCCTAGACCTTCCACCCGTCCGTCCCTCCCGATCGAAACAGTGGTGCCCTTCGCCGTTTCCATGTATGATTGCCCGACACCCAATCTGGATTGAATGATTTCTTTAGGCAGGGCGACACATGGCGATTTCAAAAAAAGTTCACGACTTCATGGAGCGGGCCTCGTGGATCCGTAAGATGTTTGAAGAGGGTACCCGGCTGAAGAAGGAGTTCGGCGCCGACAACGTGTTCGATCTGTCTCTGGGCAATCCGGTCGCCGAACCGCCCCGGGAGTTGGTTGAAGCCATGATTTCAGCCGCCCGGGATGAAACTCCCGGCAACCACCGCTACATGCCCAACGCCGGATACGAGGCCACCCGCCGGGCGATGGCGGAATCGCTCGCCGGAGAATGTAAGGTTTCCCTGTCCGCCGACGACATTGTCATGGTCTGCGGTGCGGCGGGCGGATTGAACATCACTCTCAAAACCCTGCTCGATCCCGGCGACGAGGTCATCGTCTTCGCGCCGTATTTCGTGGAGTATCTGTTTTATGCCGACAACCACGGGGGTCAAGCCGTAGCTGTGAACACGCGGGACGATTTCTCGATCGATCTGGAATCGTTTCGCCATGCGGTGACATCTAAAACGAAAGCGGTGATCATCAATTCGCCCAACAACCCGACGGGGGTGGTGTATTCCCGGAAATCACTCGAAGGGTTGGCCGACGCC
>CAYPKH010000433.1:0-2123 GCA_964411245.1 uncultured Nitrospina sp. | reverse complement strand
CATGGGCAAAAATTCAGAAATTCCCGCCGAATCGGATTACGAACAGAAAGTCATCGAGAGTTTTTCCAAACATGTCAAAACGTATGACCGGCACGCGCAACTTCAACGCTCCATGGCGGAGCGGTTAGCGGTGCTGATTCCCCACCCCTTCCCCCATAAAACACTGGAAATCGGTTGCGGCACCGGAATGTTCACTCGCCACCTGCTAGCCCGTTCCCCATCAACTATTATTCTGAACGATATTGCGCCGGCCATGATCGAGCATTTGAAAAATCACTTGGAGGTCCCCACCCAGACAAAATTTCTTGTGGGCAACGCGGAGAGGATTCCGATTCCGAAAGTGAAACTCATTGCCGGCAACGCTGTTTTTCAGTGGTTCCGCAGCCCGGAAAAGACTTTGCAGCGATTTTATTCGGGTTTGGAAAAAGAGGGATATCTGGCCTTCAGCACTTTTGGTCCGAAAACCCTGCAGGAGTTCAGAGATACGGCGGAGTTCCAGGGACCCACCACTCTACTGTCGCAAAAAAGGTGGAAGTCTCTCCTGACTCGAACAGGGTTTGAGTTGGTCACCCATCAGTCCGAAATCCGCCAGATATTTTTCCAGAACACCCAGAGCCTGATCAAAAACCTGCAACAGATTGGAGCCGCACCTCTGCGGATGTTCAAACCGGGTGAGCTCAAGCAGTTGATCCGGGATTACGACCGCAATTATGGGTCGCCTCAGGGCGTTTACACCAATTGGGAATTGTTTTATTTTTTTGCGGCTAAGGAAGGAGGTTAAACCGTTTGGGTGGTGTTATTTTTTAAAAGCCACCAGCATTCCCGCTCCTTCCTTCAGGGGAAAGCGCCGGAACTTATGAAACCCTGTCTGACTCAATAATTTTTCGGTTTCATCGTAGGAATAGGTTTTCCCCGTCGCGGTAAATAGCAGCATGGTGACTCCAAACAGGGCGGCTTCGTACGGGCGCGAATAATCGCGGGTATGGAAATAATCCACCAGCACCACCCGCCCGCCTTTGACGAGGGCCTTCTTCATTTTTCGGAACAGTTTTTTATTCTGCTCAGGATTATAAACGTGAAGAATGTTTGAGTAAAAAACCGTGTCGTAATTCTCGCCAAACGCAGTTTCGAACAGATCGCCCGGTTTCAATTCCATGCGGGGCCAAATGGAAGATCGAGCGTGCAACTCCCGTGCAACCTTCAACGCCGTCGAACGATCAAGCAAAGCCGCCCGGGCTTTTTTATCTTTGCGGAGGATCGCAGCGCTGTAGGTTCCCGGCCCGGCCCCCAAATCCAATAACCGCCCCGCCGGCTTGCGCGTGACAAGCCGGGCGATGTCCTCCGCGAACGGACCGCTGCGATCGTGCATGGCATGGGTGAAACAGCGGCGAAAACCCGGGTCGTCTTCGCCCTCGTATTCCGAAATATCGCGGCCTTTACGAATAATGTCGATCAAGCGCGCCCACTCGTCGTTTTTCTCCAACTTCAAGAAGGTGGTGCCTTTCTGATAATGAGGGCTCGACTCGCACAAGTATTTGTACATGTGCGGCGCGCTGGAGTAGCGCCCCTTTTCGTAACGGAGAGCCTGCATGGCGGTCAGGGCGTTGAGCAGGGGCTCCATGCCATCCAGCCGGGTTTTGGTGTGCTGGGTAATCTGCCGGGCCGTCATCTTCTTTTGACGCAGAATGGAAAAAATTTTGAATTCCAACGCCGCCATCAGGACCCGGGCTTCTTCCAATTGGTCGATGGTTTCCGTAAACTGTTTAAGGGTGAGCATCGCAAACAACCTATTCGTTAATTAGAGGTTCAATATGTTTTTCCAGGTCCAGTCCGGACCCGAACAGCTTGTGCCGTATGATTCCTTGTTTGTCGATAATAATGGAAGCGGGAGTGCCCCGTAATCCGTATTGGTCGAAGGTCAAAGCATCGTATTCTTTTTTCTCCAGATATTCCCGAATCTGTTTTTCAATCTGAGAACGGTGAAGCTCCGGCATGTTATCGAAATCTGGAAAATCCCGCTGGCTCCACCGCTGGACCTCCTCGTCGGTCACTCCGCCTTGCCGCTTCACCACCTGATCCCAGGCCACGGGAAACGGCATGAAATACTGGAGCCGCCCCATACT
>CAYPKH010000432.1:0-2128 GCA_964411245.1 uncultured Nitrospina sp. | reverse complement strand
ATGCACATTCACCGCACGTTCACCCAGGGATTAGACGATCCATACAGCGGCCTCGAGTTTGTAGAGCGCACCTCGAAAATCACCAATGCCGACGGCTCGGTGGTTTCCGAAATCAATAATGTAGGAGTGCCGAGTACATGGTCGCAGGTGGCGGTGGACATCATGGCCCAGAAATATTTCCGGAGAGCCGGTGTACCGGCCCGCACCCAAAAGGGGTACGAGCACGGGGTTCCCGAATGGCTGTGTCCTTCCGAGCCGGATATCGACGCCCTGGCCCAGCTTCCCGAGGAGGAGCGGTTTGGCCAGGAGACGGATTCGCGCCAGGTGTTTCACCGGCTGGCGGGGTGCTGGACCTACTGGGGATGGAAGAGCGGATGCTTCGACAGCGAAGGCGCCGCCCGGTCCTATTACGATGACATGTGCTTCCTGCTGTCCCGGCAGTATGCCGCGCCCAATTCCCCGCAGTGGTTCAACACGGGATTGAACTGGGCCTACGGGATCGAAGGTCCCGCGCAGGGGCATTACTTCACCCATCCGGAAACGGGCCTGCCCGAAAAATCGAAAACCGCCTACGCGCGTCCGCAGCCGCATGCCTGCTTTATTCTTTCCGTCAACGACGACCTGGTGAACGAGGGCGGCATCATGGATTTGTGGCAACAGGAGGCGCGCCTGTTCAAATACGGGTCCGGCACCGGCACCAACTTTTCCAAATTGCGCGGAGCGGGCGAATCCTTGTCCGGCGGTGGGCAGTCCTCCGGCCTGATGAGTTTCCTGAAAATCGGCGACCGCGCGGCCGGCGCCATCAAATCCGGTGGCACCACGCGCCGCGCCGCCAAGATGGTCACCCTCGACATCGACCATCCCGACATCGAAGAGTTCATCGAATGGAAAGCCCGCGAGGAACGCAAAGTGGCCTCGCTGGCGGTGGGCAGCAAGCTCTGCCGCAGGCATCTCAAGAACGTTCTGAAGTCCTGCTGGGACTGGGACGACGAGGAGAACCGGTTCAACATCCATTCCAATAAAAAACTGCGCAAGGCGGTGCGGGAAGCCCTGCGCGATTTCATCCCGGAAAATTATGTGTTCCGCATCATCCAGTTGGGAACGCAGGGCGTGCGGGACGTCGAATTCGAGGAATACGACACCAACTGGACCTCGGAAGCCTACCAGACCGTATCGGGACAGAACTCCAACAACTCGGTGCGCCTGACCAACGATTTCCTGAAAGCGGTCGAAAATGACGGAACGTGGAACCTCACCGCCCGCACCACCGGAGAGACGGTGAAGACCCTACCGGCCCGCGATTTGTGGGACAAGATCAACCAGTCGTCCTGGGCCTCGGCCGATCCCGGAGTGCAGTTCGACACCACCGTCAACGAGTGGCATACCTGTCCTGCCGGCGGCCGCATCAACGCCTCCAACCCCTGCTCGGAATACATGTTTCTCGACGACACTGCGTGCAACCTTGCTTCCATCAACCTCATCCGGTTTTATGACGAGAAGACGGAAAAGTTCGACGTGCCCCGGTTCGTCGAAGCCTGTCGGTTGTGGACCCTGACGCTCGAAATTTCCGTGGCCATGGCGCAGTTTCCGAACAAGGCCATCGCGCAGAAAAGTTATGAATACCGGACGCTGGGCCTCGGTTACGCCAACTTGGGAACGCTGTTGATGGTCCAGGGAATCGCCTACGATTCCAAAGAAGCGCTGGCCATCACCGGCGCGATCACCGCGTTGATGACGGGCACCGCCTACGCCATGTCCGCCGAAATGGCGGCCAAACTGGGGCCGTTCCGGCGATACCAGGAGAACCAGAAAAGCATGCTGCGGGTGATCCGCAACCATCGCCGTGCGGCCTACAACTGCGACTCCTATGAGTACGAAGGCTTGACCATCTTCCCGCAGGGGATCGACGCCGCGTATTGTCCCGAATACCTGCGCACCGCGGCGGTGGAATCGTGGGACCGCGCGCTCGAGTTGGGCGTCCGCCACGGCTACCGCAACGCCCAGACCACCTGCATCGCCCCCACCGGCACCAACGGTTTGCTGATGGATTGCGACACCACCGGCATCGAGCCCGACTTCGCCCTGGTCAAGTTCAAGAAACTCGCCGGCGGCGGTTACTTCAAGATCA
>CAYPKH010000431.1:0-2138 GCA_964411245.1 uncultured Nitrospina sp. | reverse complement strand
CCGTTGGTCAGCCTGTTTTTATCCGGCCCTTGGGTGTGCCGTCCTTTCTTTGAGGCCCGGTCGAGTGGGTATCGGCAGAGCAAGTGATTAAAAGCTAATAAATTAAATACCCCTGATCAAACAAGATATCTAAGCCGACTCAGCGAGCTTCTCCCTTTCAAGCGCCCAATAAGCATTCAAGTGCTTTTGCGCGACGGCTAATACCCCTCCCTGAAGCAAAATCAAAGCAAACTCAAACCACCAGTAATAGGGAAGCTCCGAAGGCAAGAACTTTCTCATTCCACTCAAGACAAAAAACATCAGGACAATGGATAATATAGGGAAAGATTTTTTTTGTTCTTCATTTAAAAATTCCCTGATCATCCGAAACAAAAAAAATAAAAAAGCCGCCTCTATACCCGCCATCATCACATAGAATGAAATTTCGATTGAGGGATCAAAGCGATGTCCTTTCCACCCCCCCAGAATAGCTCCATAAATAAACAAAGGAATGATGGTGAATACAAACAACCCCAGAGTCCTCAGGTCAGGATTGAGTTTCAGGTTTTTATATTTCTTGAAATTCCAGTAATTCCTGTGGAACCAGAAATAAAGGTAGAGCCCGAAAGTCAATCCATAGAAAACTACAACCCGTTTGGCGGGCCACACCCTGGGTGGGGTTTTTGCCCGAACTCTGGCCTCCAAGCCGATTTGCGAACCCCAAAGGGTGCGTATGGAAATTCTTCTATCGCTTTTCCCGGAAACTAAAATATCATCCAGTTTTAGACTCCCCTCCGACAGCCTATCCCGGATATCTTTTAATAACAGCGGCTCTTTTTTCTTTACATCTTCTGGTAAAAAATATTCCCCGGAAGAGAATTCGATCCGTTTGGAAGTTTTTTCAAGTTCTCTTTTGACTTTCAAAGCCAGATAAATTCCAAAAATGACAATTCCAAAAAGCGGATAAATCGACCAGGATAAATTGGAAAATGCCACGGAGTCATAAGTCCCGTGGAGAATAATTACTGTGACAAGGCCCCGCGTTAAATGTTTCCATGGAGTGGAAGAAAACTTGGCCTTTCCCATGAAGTAGCCCAGGATGATCCCATCGAAGGCGTGGGAGGGAACAGCGGTGAGCATTCTCAAAATCCCTGTCTCGTAACCCAAAGGAAATACATACATTATATTTTCCATGGTCGCAAAACCACAACCAATCATACCCCCGTAAACTATCCCATCAAACGGATCGTTAAAATTCGGGTCCTCGTAAATAAATTCTTTGAGGAAAAAGAATTTGCACGCTTCTTCCGCCAGGGCTATCCCGAAAAAGGCAGAAATAACCGTCTGCCACCATGTGTCATTGAAAGATCCTTCCCAACCAAGAATTTTTACAAAAGTTTCCTCATAATACATAGTCGGGAATACGGCCAAAGCTCCCCAAATGAAACATTTGATCACCAGTTTTTTGGGTTTGGGGTTCCACCGGCCGGAGTAATATATGTAGACGGCAAGCGCGATGCCCGGTCCTATTGCAAGATATATTAATTTGAGAGTTTCCATTCCTCCGTTCATTGAGTTTCCTGTTTTTCAAATAAGGTGGAGAGGCCGGAAATCAAAAGGGGTGCGAAGGGGAAAGGTTTTTTTGTGTGGTATTCAAGAATACTGGAGCACTAAACGTTTCTTTCACCTCCGATTTCCGGCTATGACAATGCCTATCACCCCAAGGCACACCTCACTTATTGCAATTGGTCCGGCAATAATGACAACCACCAGCAATCCGGCCAGCAGGCCGATGATGATTTGGTAAATTTAGGTACCACGGTTGTTTGAAATCATGGGAGGTCCCGACTGCAAATCGCATTTTCCGGAAAATGGCGCCCCTAATATAACCTCACCCGTCCTCCATCTCCACTCAAAAATTTCATTTCGACTGCCGGTACCCAAAATGAAGGAATAAAACGGACTTCAATTGAAACGGGGAGCGGGATATAATGAAACTGATTTCAAAAGGATCATCGTTTCGGAAAGGGATTCTTATGACACTTAGAATATGGGTTATCAGTTTGATGGTACTCGTCGCGGCCAGCTTGCTTTTGAGCGGGGCCGTCCAGTCGGTGCAGGCGGATGGTGAGGTCGGAAACATTGTTTTCAAGGATACC
>CAYPKH010000430.1:0-2139 GCA_964411245.1 uncultured Nitrospina sp. | reverse complement strand
GCAAAGGACCGGATCATTGTTACCGAAATTCAACCCGAAGGCAAAAAACGGATGTCCGTCAAAAGCTATCTGCAGGGGCATCCGGTGGAAGCCGGGGAACGGTTCGACGCCTCCAGTGCTTCCGTTTAAAGGAATATTAATAATATGGAAAGAACATTGGTGACCGGCGGCGCGGGGTTCCTGGGTTCTCATTTGTGCGATGCGCTGTTGCAGGAAGGCCATGAAGTCATTTGCATGGATAACCTGATCACCGGCAACATGGACAACCTTGCGCATATCGACAGCGACCGGTTTCACTTTGTCAAACAGGATATTTCTCAACCCTTCACCGTGGAGGGGAAGCTGGATGCCATAATGAATCTGGCGTCTCCCGCCAGCCCCGTGGATTACTATGCCCACCCCATAGAAACACTCAAGGTGGGATCGTTTGGCACTTACAACACTTTGGAGTTGGCACGGAAGAAAGGGGCGGTGTTTTTTATGGCGTCGACTTCGGAGGTTTACGGCGACCCCCTCGAGCATCCGCAGAAGGAAACCTACTGGGGCAACGTCAATCCCATCGGGCCGCGCGGCGTTTATGATGAAGCCAAGCGATTTTCCGAAGCCATCACCCTGGCTTACCATCGCACGCATGGGCTCGACACCCGTATTATTCGCATTTTTAATACCTACGGACCGCGCATGGCGATCAAGGACGGGCGCGCTATCCCCAATTTTATGGTTCAGGCTCTGACCGGCGAAGATCTCACCGTGTTTGGCGACGGCAAGCAGACGCGCAGTTTCTGCTTTGTATCGGACCTGATCGACGGCATGGTCCGGCTCTTGAAATCGGACCACCACGATCCGGTCAACATCGGCAACCCCGTTGAAATCAGCCTGCGTGAGATGGCGGAGAAAATTTTGCAAGTCACCGGGAGCAAGAGTAAAATCGTCTTTAAACCGTTGCCCGAAGATGACCCCAAGGTGAGGCAACCGGATATCACCCTGGCGCGGAGTCTGCTGGGATGGGAACCCCGGGTGAATCTGGAAGAGGGGTTGCGGGCGACATTGGATTATTTCCGAACGAGTATCGACGCGCACCAGGCCGAACCGTGACCCTATGGCAAAAGAGGACGCTTCTTCAATCAAACACTGGCCCGAAGATGAGCGTCCCCGCGAACGGTTGGTCAAGTTTGGAGGCGACGCGCTTTCCGACGCGCAACTGCTGGCCATTCTGATCGGTTCGGGAAACCGCGGCGCCCGCAAAAACGCCGTGGATATTTGCCGGGACCTCCTCAAGGCCTTTGATAACCTGAACAATCTGGACCGCGCATCGATCCATGAACTCTGTCAAGTGAAAGGGATCGGTTTGGCGAAAGCGACGCAAATCAAAGCCGCGCTGGAAGTGGGCAAACGGATGGCTTCCACCCGCTCCGGTAACAGTAAAAAGATGACCACCAGCCAGGCGTTCGTCGATTACTTTGCGCCCTTCCTCAAAAACCTCAGGAAGGAAGTCGTCAAAGTCGCCCTACTGAACAACAAGCTTCACATCATCAAGGATATCGTGGTCTCGGAAGGCAGTGTCGACACCAGCATCGTGCACCCGCGGGAAGTGATGATCCCCGCCATCAAGGAATCGGCCACCAAGATCGTTCTGATTCACAACCATCCCAGCGGTGACCCGTCACCCAGCCAGGCGGATATCGAAATCACCCACCGGGTGAGCAAGGCGGGGGAGATTATCGGCATCAAACTGCTGGATCACATTATCATCGGCGGAACGGAATTTTACAGTTTCGCCGACGAGGGAATGATTTGAATATGGACAGAATCAAGGGATTTCTTTACGAGAGCGCGGAAGTGAAAAAAGCCGTCGCGGATACGCTGTCGGATAAAATTCTCGAAGCGATCAACATAACGCGCACCAGTTATCGCAACGGCGGCAAGATGCTGTTGATGGGCAACGGCGGCAGTGCGGGCGACGCCCAGCATATCGCTGCCGAGTTCATCGGCCGCTACAAAAAAGAACGCAAGCCGGTGGCGGCCATCGCGCTGACGGTGGACTCGTCCATCCTCACCTGCGTCGGCAACGATTACGGTTACGAGAACGTGTTCTCCCGGCAGGTCGAAGGCCTGGCCAAAAAAGAGGATGTCGTCATC
>CAYPKH010000429.1:0-2139 GCA_964411245.1 uncultured Nitrospina sp. | reverse complement strand
CCGGGAAATCAACCGGCTTCAAAAAGACCCCAAAGCGGTTCAGCCCAAGAAGATCAAACCCACCCCGGAGGAACCCCTGGACGACGAATCGCGGGAGCGTTTCGAACAGTTGATCAAAGAGAAAGAAGACCTGATTAAAACTTACGAAAATCTTCTCGACGGCGATTTCAAAGAAGGAGACGAATCCCAGTTTCCGGCGGAAATCGTCAAACAGGTGCGCAAGGAACTGACCGCCCTGAAAACCGAAAAGGACGAACTGGAAAAAGAATTAGTCCTGCAAAAGAAAAATTTCAAATCCGAATTGGCTTACGAGGTTAAAAAAGCGGGAGAGGTTGCCGGGAAAAAACTGAAACGGGCCCGCCATAACCGGAAAAAACTGGCCGAGTTCATGGATGAGTCGATGGAGGAAAAATCGTCTCCCCTTTGGATGACGACCTATGCGGACATGGCCATTCTCCTTTTGACGTTTTTTATTTTGTATTATTCGCTGTCCTCGGTGGCGAATAACAAGTTCAAAGAGGCGATTCTGGGAACGCAAAAAGCCAGCATCGGACTGCTGGAGTTGCTGGATTCCATTGAAAGGAAGGAAACCATCGAGGTGTTGACCGGACTCAAGTCCGACGACATCCTATCGGACATTCAGCACGTAGCGGACCGGGAATCCATGAACGACATCATGGATATTTCCACTGACCGCACTAAAATCGTCATTCGCATCCCCGGCGGCGCCCTGTTTGAGCCGGGAAAAGCGGATCTCAACTTGGAAAAGAGCAGGTCAATTCTGGCCGAAATCATCCGGATCCTGGAGACCTATCCCCGGTATAGGATCAGTATTCAGGGGCATACCGACGATAACCCGATCGTTTCCGACCGGTTTCCGTCGAACTGGGAATTGTCCTCGGCGCGGGCCATGGCCGTTCTGAGGCATTTCATCGATAAAAATATAGATCCAAAGCGGTTGACCGCCACCGGATATGCCGATATATTTCCTATCGCATCCAATGATTCCGAGTTGGGGCAAGCCGCCAACAGGAGGGTCGAATTTGTTCTGGAAAAAGAAAAATAAACCGGACAAGAAATTCAAAGCGCCTAAAGAAGCGCGCCAGGCCTATCGGGTCGCTCCCGATCCTGAAAATCCCCTGTTAATGAACATGGAAGGTCAATCGCTGGGGATTCTGGAAATCAGTTCCGGCGGGCTGGCGTTCAAAAACCAGGGGTTCAAGGCGGAGGATACCCTGAAGGTCGACTTTGTCCTGCCGACGGGCGGCGCCATCAATACCCGCATCAAAATTTTGCGTATCGACGAAGAAGAGATCTGCCGGTGCAATTTCGTCAACCTGGATATGAAGTCCGAAGACGCCCTTCACCGTTATGTGCTGGTGCGTCAAAAAGACGACCTCAGCTCCCAAAATTCCTAACCCTTTTTTAAAACTCGCAGGTGCCCATGACCGCAGGTCAGGAAGGTTTGACGCATTGGTCCCGGCACGAATGGGATTTGATCAATGTAACGGAACTCTTCGAGCACAAACCCGCCATCATGAAAAAGGCGGAAGGGTATCTGGAAGCGTTGCGATCCGCCCTGGCGGCGGAGTTGAAAGCTCATCCCAAACCCTATCCCGCCGATACGGATCTGGTGAAAGGCCAGATTGCCCGAGGGGAAAATCATAAGGGGTTTCCCTTCCTCTCTCTGGACCTCCCGCAGAAGTTCTCGAAAACGGAATTCTTTGCTTTTCGCACGCTGTTCTGGTGGGGACACTACCTGGGTTTTTCCCTCATATTAAAGGGACCCGATTTGCCCACTCAGGTGAACCGCCTGAAAGAACGTCGACAAAGCCCCGCCAGTGCGGACGTTTATCTTTCCCGGCACAGCAATCCGTGGGAATGGGACATCGATCATTTCACAAAACTGTCGCAACTGTCCGGAAACGACCTTCAAAAGGTAGTCGACGAAATTCAATACGTCAAACTGATACGGTTTTTTCCGGTGTCGGAGGCAACTTTTCCGGAACTCAACTGGGCCGAGGCGGGCCTCCAGTCGTTTCGCGATCTGGTGCAACTGGTATTGGAATGAGCGGTTTACTTCGAAGGCTTTTCCACCACCAGAATCAAGGGATGCATCCAAACCACATCTTCGAGGGG
>CAYPKH010000428.1:0-2146 GCA_964411245.1 uncultured Nitrospina sp. | reverse complement strand
CTTCACTTTTCGGCGGAACGCCTCGACCGATTCATCCCCCTGTTGCTGGACAAACTCATCGGTCAATTCCGGCAGTTTCAGTGTTTTAATTTCCTTGATCCGGACCATAAACGTCGCCAGGTCATCCGCTTCTTGTTCCTCGGCTCCCGGAATCGGCATGCTCACCCGCCGCAGTTTCTTGTTCCAGTCGAGCGGAAGGGTGACCTTGACCTTGAACTCTTCGTTTATTTTGTGCCCGATCAACTGATCTTCGAAACCGGCGATCATTTTCTGCTCGCCCACCCGCACCTTATAATCGGTGGCACTTCCGTTTTCCAGCGGCTCGCCGCCGAGAGAGCCTTCAAAGTCCACCACCAGATGATCATCCAACTCCACGGCATGACCCTCGCGGTAAATTTCGAACGCACCGAACGGCTCCAGATGTTTTTGGATAGAGGCCTCGATTTCCGCCTCGGTCACCTTGAACAGCGTTTTTTTGAATTTCAGGCCTTTGTAATTCTTGAATTGGACATCGGGTTTGACGTCCAGCATCACCGAAAAAGAGAACGGCTTATTCTTTTGGATTCCATTGATCGCGGAATGGTCGATCTCCGGCGGCCCGGCGGGGACGATCCCCGTTTCCATCAGCGCCTTGTCATAGTATTCCTGCATCAGCTCCTGCCACAACTGCGACATGGATTCCAGCGGAACCTGCTTTTCAAGAATATGCTGGGGAATTTTACCCGGACGAAATCCCGGCATTTTGACCTGCTTGTTGATTTCCTTGTACGCGCGGGTGATCCGTTGGGCCATCACGTCGCCGGGGATTTTGATATCCAGCTTGCGCCGGACTCCTTCCAATTCTTCCACTTTAAATTCCATAGCCCTTCTCTTTTCGCAATCCATTAATCCGGAACCACGGGGGTTCCGTATTTCTGCCCGATCAGCTGGTCGAGTTCCTCCTTGAGCCGCGCCAAAATTTCATCGTAGCCGAAGGCGCCGACGGTCTCCGGTCCCTTTTTCAGGTTGACGTGGGCCGGGCCGCACCACAGGCCGAGATCGGCGTCGTCGGTTTCGCCGGGGCCGTTCACCCGGCATCCCATAACGGCGATGGTGAGCTTGTATTTCTTGGCATATTCGGTCATTTTACGCACATCCTGCGCCAAATCCACAAATTTTCCATTCTCGACCCGCGAACAACTGGGGCAGGCGATAATGTTGAGGCCGTCCATGAAATTCTCGGGAACCGACCTAAATCGCCCTTCCTCAATATCCTTGAGTATGGCGCGTCCTACGCCGATTTCCTCGCCTTTGTCGTCATCGGGAACAGTAAGGGATACCCGGATGGTATCGCCGATTCCTGCCGGAATCAATTGCTCAAACGCGATGCGGGTTTTGATGACGCCCTCCGGCGGCATGCCCGCTTCGGTCACCCCCAGATGCAAGGGCACGTCCGGCCGTTCGGCGGCAAACCGCTTGTTGGCCTCGATCACCTCCCGGCAATCCGAATCCTTCAGTGACACACAATAATTCTCAAACCCCAGATCGTCCAACAGTCTGCAATGGTCCACCGCGCATCGGACCATAGCCTCCAGCGGATCGTCCTGATACTTCGCCTTGTATTCCGGGTCCACGGAGCCGCAGTTGATCCCGATGCGGATGGCGCAATCGTTTTCCCGGGCGGCTTTTACGATGAAGGCGACTTTCTCGGGAATGCTCCGTTCCTGGTCGAGATGGTACAAATGACCGGGATTATACCGGATTTTATTCACATAAGGCGCCACCAGCGGCGCCAGGCGGTAATTTTCCTGCAGGTCCACGGAAAAGATGGCATTGGACCCCTGCCTGAGAGTTTTCAGCGCTTCGACATCCTGCTTGCTGTCGACCGCGATGCGAATGATATCGGCCCCGGCTTCCTCAAGGATCCGGATTTGCCGGGCGGTGGCGTCGATATCCACCGTCCGGGTCGCGGTCATGCTTTGGACGGCGATGGGGGAGTCACCGCCGATGGTCAGGGAGCCGATTTTGATTTTCCGGGTTTTGCGGGGTTGAGTGTTGGAATTCACAGTGTGGGTTCTTTCGTTCCAAGGTTGGTGTGAAATGGACAAATAATATCAAAAGGTTATCAGAAACCCCTCAGGTTCTCAATTGAATCCTGAATTCCCCG